>WLEN01000072.1 GCA_009704225.1 Actinomycetota bacterium
CAGTGCAAGGACGACCTGCACGATGATGTAAAGAATTTCCATGGTGGGTCTAGTTTATGCGATTACGTGCCGGGGAAACTGCACAATCTTGGCAAATTCTTCTGCGTCAAGGCTTGCGCCCCCGACGAGCGCTCCATCGATATCTTTTTCGCGCATGAACGAGGCGATGTTCGCTGATTTAACACTCCCGCCATAGAGGATTCGGGTTGCTTCCGCGACCTCTGGCGAAAGATCTTCGGCAATGACGGCTCGGAGCGCCGCGCAGACCTCTTGTGCCTGGGCTGGCGTCGCTGCCTGGCCCGAGCCAATTGCCCAGACGGGCTCGTAGGCGACAACGATCTCGGAATCCGCGGCGAGTCCAGCGAGTACCGCTCGAAGTTGGCCGACGGGTACCGCGCTAGCACCGAACTTTTCGAGGTCGTCGTTGGTTTCGCCAACACAAATCACAGGAACGAGTCCGTGTTTCACAGCGGCTTTCGTCTTTGCGAGCACCAATTCATCATTTTCATGATGATCCTGACGCCGCTCGGAATGACCGACGATGACGTAACGGCAGTTCAATTTCTTGAGGAATTCACCGGAGATGTCACCGGTGTGCGCCCCGTCGTCAAACGGCGAAAGGTCTTGAGCGCCAAACGCGAAACCCAGTGAATCGCTCTCAATCAGCGTCTGTACCGAACGAATATCGGTGAACGGGGGGAAAACAGACACTTCAACCTCAGTGGGAGAAAACTTCGCGTCTTTTAACGTCCAGGCGATCTTCTGTACAAACGCGACCGCCCGCAAGTGGTCGAAATTCATCTTCCAGTTACCGGCGATGAGTGGCCGACGAACTACCATCCGAGTACCTCCAGTCCAGGGAGTGATTTGCCCTCGAGGAATTCGAGGCTCGCTCCACCTCCCGTTGAAATATGTCCGAAATCCGCATCATGGAAGCCGAGCGCACGCACGGCAGCAGCGGAGTCGCCGCCACCGACAACGCTGAGACCGTTCACCTTCGAGAGGGCATTGGCGACTGCGCGCGTACCTTCAGCGAATGCAGGCATCTCGAATACGCCCATCGGGCCATTCCAGAAAACCGTGTGTGACGATTCGATAAGCC
Organism: Actinomycetota bacterium; assembly: GCA_009704225.1. The sequence goes on from WLEN01000072.1 coordinate 1,103, forward strand.
CGGCGAAAATGGCGGAGGTCTCTGGACCGATGTCTAGACCCAATCCCGACGCTCCGAACGCTGTAGCTTCTATCTCGTCGATTCGCGTGACGACAGTTTCGGCATCCGCGGCGAAAGTGCTCGCGACCACGACGTCTGTAGGCAGAACGATATCAACACCGAGTTCTGTGGCGCGGTTGAGATAGGTCTTCACGCTTTCGAGCCGATCAGGTTCGCACAGTGACGCCCCGATGTTGTAACCCATCGCTTTGAGAAATGTGAACACCATTCCGCCGCCGATGAGCAGGCGGTCGACGTGGGGCAACAGATGTTCAATCACACCGAGTTTGTCCGAGACCTTTGAGCCGCCCAGAACGACCGTGTACGGTCGCTGGGTATCGGTCGTGAGTCGACGAAGAACGTCCGTTTCCGTTGCGACCAATAAACCCGCGACGCTGGGTACGGTTAGTGCCGCTTCGAATACTGAAGCCTGCTTTCGATGAACGACGCCGAACCCGTCCGACACGAAGGCAGCGACCCCGAGTGTCAAAAGGCTTGCGAACTCGGCTCGTTCCGCGTCAACCGTCGATGTCTCGCGCGGATCAAACCGCAGGTTTTCGAGCACGAGCACTTCGCCGGGCTTGAGTGCAGCGCGCATGCCGTGGGCGACTGGACCTACGGTGTCGCTCGCGAAATGAACCGGAACTTCGAGCAGTTCCCCCAGTCGCTGTGTGATTGGTGCGAGCGAATATCGCGTGTCGGGAACGCCGTCGGGTCTTCCTAGATGGGACATCACGACGACCGCCGCGCCTCCGGCCAGCAGTCTTTGGATGGTTGGCAACGATGCTCGAATTCGTCCATCGTCCGTGATGACACCGTCCGACAGCGGAACGTTGAAATCGCAGCGGATCAGAATAGTCTTTCCGCCGAGCTCGCCCAGCGTTTCGAGTGTGCGAAGAGCCATTACAGGCGTTCGGCGACGTATTCGGTGAGGTCGACGAGACGGTTGGAATATCCCCACTCGTTGTCGTACCACGACACGATTTTGACCGTGTTTCCCATGACCTTCACTAACCCAGCATCAAAGATCGACGAATGGGCGTCACCAACGATATCGCTCGACACAATGGGGTCGTCGGTGTACGCCAAGATTCCCTTGAGGTAACCCTCTGAGGCACGTTTGTACGCGGCGAGTACCTCGTCAATGGTCACTGTCCTTTTCGCCACGACCGTGAGGTCAGTAATCGAGCCAGTGGGAACGGGCACACGAAGTGCGAAACCGTCGAGTTTGCCCTTCAGTTCCGGAAGAACGAGACCAATCGCCTTGGCGGCGCCGGTCGATGACGGAACGATGTTGATGGCGGCCGCACGCGCCCGGCGCAAATCCTCGTGAGGAACATCCTGCAGGTTTTGGTCAGCCGTATAGGCGTGAACCGTCGTCATCAAGCCGTTCTCGATGCCAAATTCGTCATTGAATACCTTGGCGAGAGGAGCGAGACAGTTAGTCGTGCACGACGCGTTCGAGATGATGTGGTCGGTTGCGGGGTTGTAGGTTTCATGGTTCACCCCCATGACGAATGTGCCGTGCACGTCGGTGCCGGGGGCAGAGATGAGAACCTTGGTCGCGCCCGCGTCAATGTGCTTTTGTGCATCCGTGACTTTGGTGAAGCGCCCTGTCGACTCAATCACGATGTCAACGCCCAATTCCCCCCAGGGGAGCAATGCTGGGTCACGCTCAGCGAGTACCTTGATCTTCTTCCCGTTGACGATGACATGCGAGTCGTCGTAGGTGACGTCCGCGTTCAAGCGACCGTTCACCGAGTCGTACTTGAGGAGTGTCGCGAGCGACTTTGTGTCCGAGAGGTCGTTCACCGCGACGATGTCGAGAGTACTTGCCTGGGCTAGAGCTGCTCGGAGATAGTTTCGCCCGATACGACCGAAGCCGTTGATTCCGATTGTGGCGCTCACGGGTGTTCCTGTCTCAAAAGGTCAAATGGGAGTAAATGCGAAAGGTAGCGCGGCCCGAATAGGCAACACTACCTATCTACGAGAGTAACAAAATCGAGGCGGAATTGTCTCGCGCAGCAGCAAAACGGAGCGCGACGTTGTCCCAGTTCACGATATTCCAGAATGCGGTGACGTAGTCCGCCTTGACGTTCTGGTAGTCGAGGTAGAACGCGTGCTCCCACATGTCGAGATGCAAAATCGGGACAGTGCCTTGAGCAGTGTTCGCCTGCTGATCGAACAACTGCTGCACGATGAGACGGGTACCTACTGGATCCCAGGAGAGAATTCCCCATCCACTCCCCTGAATTCCGAGGCTGGCTGCGGAAAAGTGCGCCTTGAAGGCATCAAACGAGCCAAAAAACTCGTCGATTGCTGATGCAAGTTCACCCGACGGGCGGTCTGTGGCGGTTGGTGAAAGGTTCGTCCAGAAAATGGAGTGGTTGATGTGACCACCGAGGTGAAATGCGAGGTCCTTTTCGAGCTTGTTGATGGCGCCGAATGAATTTGTTGCACGGGCCTCTTCCATTTGCTCGAGAGCGGCGTTCGCGCCAGCAACATAAGCGGCGTGGTGCTTGGAGTGGTGAAGTTCCATGATTCGGGCCGAAATATGCGGCGCGAGCGCGGCATAGTCATACGTCAACTCGGGGAGGGTGTAGACGGGCATGATCTTCCTTTCGATGGTGATGGGGTTAATCGTCTAAATCGGGGATGCCGTCAGATGTCGACGGAATTCCCAAATCGGAAGCCTTTTTGTCCGCCATGGCAAGCAAGCGGCGAATCCGGCCGGCGACAGCATCTTTCGTCATCACCGGGGTGGCGTGATGGCCGAGCTCATCGAGGCTGGCCTCGCGGTTGTCCAGTCGCAAGCGGCCGGCATATGCCAGATGGTCAGGGATGTCGTTGCCCAGGATTTCGAAAGCCCGTTCGACTCGGGCGCACGCAGCAACCGCCGCTTGGGCGCTACGGCGAAGATTCGCATCGTCGAAGTTGACGAGGCGGTTAGCGTTTGCTCGAACTTCTCGGGTTGCGCGCGCTTCGCTCCACTTCTCTAGGCTCGTCGTCGCACCGATGTAGGTCAGGAACGCCGATATCGCCTCAGCGTCACGGATGACTACACGGAAACCGCCGCGAAGATCACGGGTCTTTGCGGCGATTCCGCAACGGCTGCACGCCCCGACGAGTGCCATCGCGGCCTCGTTTGTCGGAGCGACAATTTCGATGGTTTGGCTACGACCAGGATCAGACACAATTCCGCGGGCGAGGAACGCACCGCGCAGCACACCAACAAGGTCTCCGATCGGCGCAGTCGTTAGTTTGTTGGGTAATCCGCGAACAGGACGACGACGCGTGTCGAGCAATCCCGTATTCAGGGCCAATTGATCAGCGCCTTCTGTCACGAGTACCCGAATGGTTTCGACCTTTTTGTTCGCATTTGCGGGAATTACCTTAGAAGTGGATGGCACTCCCATCAGAATGTGGGTGAGTTGACGCACACGTTGCGCAGAACCGGCGTGATCGAGCTCAACTTCCACCGCGAGTTTCCCGCCGACCAAGTGCAATCCCCCACCGAAACGCAGAATCGTCGTCAGTTCAGCGAGACGCGTAGACGGTGGCGCGTCGGGCAAGCCGAGCACCTCATCTTTTACGGTCGTCGTCAATGACATTCTGTCGAAATCCTTTTCTACTCGCGCCCAATGTCGCGATGTTTGCGGGTGACCGCTACCCCGGG
>WLEN01000073.1 GCA_009704225.1 Actinomycetota bacterium
ATGGTGAACTTGACCGCGATTTTGGGAAGGTCGAGCGACCAAAAACTTTGTGTTGATAAGTGAGATCCGCTCGCCCACATCTGGATTCCGTGGGAGGCCCACGAGATGCTTGTGGCGGCAAGGAATTCGTTGGCATTCTTGACGGCAAAGTCGGAGCCGGGAAAATTCGAATCGTTGTAGTCGAGGGGGTTTGTCGTGCCAGTTCGGATATCGATAACGAGGTCGGTCAATACGGCCAGGTGATATTCAAGGCCGCGCCGCATCTCTGTACCGTGAGCAGACTCAAGTTGAATCCGAACAGGCTCGGACAACATGGGATATTGAACCAGTAGCGCGATTGGTCCCATCCGCGTAGCCCAATCGATTTCGGCCTTCAGGTAGGCGCGAAGTCGTTTTTCTCCGTCCCCAGTGGTCTGCCGAATGGCGTCGATACCATTCCGCGACCAATCCCGGTATGCCCAAATCGTAGCTTCCACGATGAGCCCGTCACGGCTCCCAAAGTGATAGGGAACCATTGACTGTTTGATCCCGAAACGCTCGCACACTATTCGCGCGTTGAAGTCGGACGGGCCATGTTTAATGATTTCGTCGATGGCGAGGAGGATCATTCGCTCGCGGGTGCCAATATCCTTCCCCATCAAAAGCTTGACACCATCGAGGGCCGGGGCAAGGTGGAGGTCTGGAATCGGCGCGTCAAGGCGTGGTCGAACCATTGTCCAAGTGTACCCAGCAAACATCGGTTTATTATTACTAACTTCAGTTAAATAGAAGGTGGCACTTAGTCGATGGGCATTGGCTCGGCGGGCTCGATGGGCATTGGTTCGGGAAGTTGAATGATGCCCTCGACGAGCGTGATGACGGTCTGCCACCACGAGTCGGTTCCCGTCAGTGCAACACCGGGAACGAGCCAGGCGTTGCCCGCTGCGTCCCAGATGAGTAAAAGGACAGACTGCGATTCATCGATGGTGATCGTCTGAACCGGCATTTCCGGTTCAGTAGGCAGTGGGATTGGCGCCTCTGTCGGTTCAACGACTGGGGCTTCCGTTTCTGCAGGCACGGGTTCAGTAGTCTCGGAAGGAACGGGCTCTTCCGTCGGATCAACGGCGGGTTCCGTTGGGTCGACAGCTTCTCCTGTCGCGACGTCGCTGTCCAACACGTCGAAACCGGGGTCAACCGACGATCGCGACATCCACATCCCGCCCTGATAGTCCGTCGGTCCAGCGCCGTACCAGCGCCAATCGGCGAGGCGTTCTACGGCCGCGGCATCCGATACGGTGTTGAATTCGCCGGCGTCAACTAGGGTGACAGCGTTGCCCTGTGCCCACGACAATTCACCGTTCCCCGACCACGAGATTGACCACTCGATTGCGGTCTTCTGGCCGTTGACAAACAACGCGACGCTCGCAAACGATGACCATTCATCGACCATGACGGTGATGTCGGCCGACTCGAACGAGACCCCCATCGCGGTAAAGAATTCAGTCGCCAATTGACGGGTTTCCGCCTCATCGGGGTTTAGTCCCGTGATAGAAGGCTCGTATTCGGTGCACTCAATGTAGGAATCAGCGCCTTTGCCAACACGGCGTTCCTGGAGGCACTTCTGTTCGGGATACGCGGCAGGGTTCGAGTACCACCACGATCCCGTGCCCGACCAACTGACCATAACGCTCGGAGCCGAGCCGTCTTCTGGTCCGACAACATATGTCGGCCATGCTGCGTCGAAATACTGAGACTTCTGTGGTTCGCCGGAAACTCCGAAATAGTTCGCCGCGTTTCGCAACACCGATTCGGAAGTGCCCGCCAAATCGAGTCGATAAACGTGGCCGCGCCCCGTCGACGTCGACAGGTTGTCGCCGGCGACGTATTCGTAGGACAGGTAGGGCATCATCATCTTGGAATCGCTCACGCTGGCAGATTGAGAAGACATCGATTCGGGGCCTGAATTACCGGACAGGACGATCAGGGGCGTACTTGCCGTGCCGAATGTTCCGGCGACCACGACGCTTGCCGCCGCGGCGACACCGACGCCGCCGACGAGAGAGCGTCGAACTCGAGTCGACGTAGTCAGCCACCAGTCGCGAATAGGGTTGCGTCCTGCACCTTCCGGTTGTGGCAAACCTTTGAGGGAAACCTTTACGTCAGGACCAGCGGGGTCCGATCGGCGGAGGCGGTCGTCGAGTGAATCGTCGGTTGGCTTGTTCATACTTTGGTTATGTCGTGGCGGGGCGAAATCTTTCACGCTGATTCTGCAAGGGCAACGCGCAACAGGTTGCGGGCTCGGTTGAGTCGAACGGATACGGCATTCGCAGTGATGTCCAGGGTCACCGCCGTTTCGCAGATACTGAGCCCGTCGAGCGCCGTCAGTGCCAAGATTTGGCGAGACGTAGCCGGCAGTCGCGCCCACGCGTCGGCAAGTGCGATATCGGCGATGGCAATCGATTCAGCGGACGGCGACGTGTCTGGTGCGACTATCGCAGCGAGCAAATGCTGAGCGCGCGCGTTCTTGCGACGATGATTTGCGACGAGGTTCGTCGCAACTCGATAAAGCCAGGGAAGTTCTTCACCAACGGTGACGGCACCTCCCCTGCGCCATGCGATCTCAAAAACCTGGGCCGACAAGTCGTCCACCTCTGTGGCCTCGACACGGCGATAGAGGAACTTCGCGATGGGCACGCGCATATCAGCGAAGCGCTGGGTGAAATCATCGGGGGACAACGGGACTCCTTTGTGACCTACCTTGACTATGTCACGGCAACACGAAATCTTTCAGAATTCGTCACCCCACACAGACGTGTGCCCGGACCGATTGGCCCGGGCACACGATTGCGATGAGATTGGCTACTGAACTTTCTCGGTGTTGTCGTCCGCAAAGGTTCCCGCGGCGTCAGCGGCCTTAGGGTTTCGTGCACGAACCGCGAAGAAGAAACCGAGACCGACAATCATCGAGGCCGCGAACCAGACCGGCAATTGGTTGAACGGTTCGACGGTTCCGACGATGTTGACCCAGTAGACGTAAACCAAGGCAGCGGCACCAATAATGCCGAGTACCTGGGTGACGATGACCTGCTTGACTCCGGCCTGCTTGAGGAACACAGGGGCGAAAAGGCAAACAAGGAGGTACGCGAGCATGTAGCCGAATACTCCGACGGTGTCTACGTACGTCGTGATGTTGAGCGGCACCTCGCCAATCGACAACTCGTACGCAGTGGGGATGAACGACATCGGGAACAACCACAGGATTGCGTAGGCCGGCGTGCGGTACTTGGCGTGTGCCTTGCCAAATGCTTTCGGGAAGATTCCTTCATTTCCCCACGAGAACATGAGGCGACCGGCTACGGTGATACACGCCATAACGACGGCGACGAACGACGCGGTAAAGCCAAAGTTCAGCACGGGCAAGAAACCTTCTAGTCCGTACTGCACGGCGAGCGCATCCATGGGCGAACCCGATGCGGCGAGGCCGGCGGCGCCGCCCTCAATCGCAGCGACCTGAGCGTACGTTGCGAAGACGTAGAGCACGCCGGCAAAGATTGCTCCACCGCGGATTGCACGGGGGATTGCCCGGTAGGGGTCTTCTGCTTCTTCACCGAGTGACGCGGCGCTTTCGAATCCAACGAATCCGAGGATTGCCAGCACGACCGCGAACACGATGCCATCGAACGTTGCGCCGGTGAGGCTCAACTGGCTCATGTCGATGATGTTCCCACTTTGAACGAGGACAATCCCAAGCACGACCACGATGACGACAATCGAGATGATTTCGAGGGTAGCCGACACGCGTGCAGCGATTCGAACACTCGAAATAGTTACCCAGATCGCGACCGCGAGCAACATTGCGTCAAGAACAATCTGACCGGTGATGCTGTCGAACGTGGTGATGCCGAAACCCTTCAAGAACTCTGACGCGAAGAAGCCCGCGCCGGCGAGGGAGCCGGCTGCGATACACACCGCACCGGTGAATAGTCCCCAACCCGTAATGAAACTTCCGGTTGGTCCAATCGCGGGACGAATGAGGGAATAGAGCGAACCGGCACCGGCACGACGACGCGCAATTGACGTGATGGATCGGGCGATCAGCAGTATCAGCACCATTCCGATGGCGAACGAGAACCATGCGCCGTTTCCGGCGGATCCGGCCATGAACATGGGGGTGAAAGCGATGACGGCACTGGGCGCAATATTGGCGACGCTCTGTGCCAGAACCTCGAACGGGGTGACGCTACGTCGCGCCAAACCGCCGGAGTGGTCTTTAGGTGTACTCATGTGGTTGTTTCCTCCGTAGTTACGTGGTTTACGGCAGCAATAGCTGACGCAGGGCGGCACCCGAATTGAGATCAGCGAGTGCCGATTCGGCTTCGTCGAGAGGTCGACGGGCCGAAATCATGGATTCGAGATCGAGCTCACCGTTCATGAGCTCGTCGACGAGACGCGGGATATCGCGCTGGGGAACAGTGCTTCCGTAGTTGCATCCGAGGATTCGCTGGTCCGCTTCGGCCAACACGAGCGGATCGAACTGCGCGGTCTGGCCGGTCGGTGGGAGTCCGACGACGACAGCACTTCCCCCGAGGCCAAGGGCTGCGATGGATTGCTCAGTCGTGATGATTTTGCCTATGGCGTCAAAGACGTAGTCGAGCCCTTGGGAAACAAGTGCTTTCATCTCGGCGGGAACATCCATGCCGGGGGTCACGAGAAGCGTGTGGGTCGCCCCAAGTTTGTGGGCGAGGTCTAGTTTGTCTTGGGCGATGTCGACGGCGAGGATGACGCTGGCCTTTTCGAGGCGCGCTC
>WLEN01000074.1 GCA_009704225.1 Actinomycetota bacterium
ACGAGAGGGCGAAGCGAATCAAGTCCGTCCCATTGGTCGTGAGCGGTGGCTTTGCCGTGTCGGGTGATGATGAGCGGGAAGGTGTCCATTGAACCCGATTTCCAGAGAGACCGCACGTCGTCAATCAGTTCGCGGTCGTGCTCGTAGGTCAACGCAGCGATTGCCTTCTTCGCACTGAGCCACTCGAGGGCAAAGATCTCGTCGTTGGAGACAAATTTGGACTTGGCTTCAGCGACGGGGTCGACTTCAGCCGCCCAGTAATGGACAATCTTTGGTTTGCCGTTGGTGGGTTGAACGTAGTGGACCGAGCCGAGGGACGGTCCGAGGTTCACCTTCAGGCCGGTCTCTTCGAAAACTTCTCGGACTGCCGTGTGGGGCAGAGTCTCACCCGGGTCCACTTTGCCCTTGGGAATCGACACGTCTCGATGTTGTTTGCGATAGACCACGAGTACCTGCAATTTCCCGTTGACAACGCGCCACGGGACCGCGCCCGCCGCGACGACCGGTTCGGGTTTTCTCACTTGTTTTTCCCTCGCGAATTCCGTGCCGAGTATTCGGACATGAGCGTGTCTTGAATGTCCGCGAGCTCGCCGGCTAGTCCGTTGTGGCGAGTCCACTCACCGCTCTCTGCGAGTGACCACGTCGACGACGAGTCGCTCATGTGCAATTCGAAAAGGTGATCGATTCGTTCGAGATGTTCGGGGGTCTCGATTTTGACCAGCACCTCGATTCGCCGATCGAGATTTCGATGCATCATGTCGCTACTGCCGATGTACATCGAGGGCTTGCCGCCGTTGTAGAACGAATAGATGCGGGAGTGTTCGAGATATCGCCCGAGAACGCTTCGAACGCGAATTGTCTCGGACAATCCCGCGCGACCGGGGACGAGAGAACAGATTCCGCGGACGGACACATCGATGGGGACCCCTGCACGGCTGGCACGGTAAAGCGCGTCGATTATTGTTTCGTCCACGAGCGAGTTCATTTTGAGACGGATGCCCGATTTCTCTCCGGCAAGCGCAGCTTCGGTTTCCCGTGCAATGTTTTTGAGCAACCCGTTACGCAAATACCGCGGAGCGACGAGGAGCCGTTTGAACTTTTTTTCAATCGCGTAACCACTGAGCTCGTTGAACAACCGCGTCAATTCTGCGCCGACCTCGGCCGAACTCGTGAACAGGCCAAGGTCTTCGTAGGTGCGACTCGTCTTCGGGTTGTAGTTTCCGGTTCCGATGTGCGAGTAGTACGAGATATCTCCCGACTTCTCGCGGCGAACCACTTGGGTCAGTTTGCAGTGGGTTTTCAACCCAACAAGTCCATAGACGACGTGCACGCCGGCGCGTTCGAGTTGTCTCGCCCACGTGATGTTGTTCTGCTCGTCGAATCGCGCCTTGATTTCGACGAGAGCGAGCACCGCTTTGCCGGACTCAGCGGCCGTGATCAACGATCGAACAATGGGGGAATCCCCGGACGTCCGATACAGCGTCTGCTTGATGGCGAGCACGTTGGGGTCTGTCGCGGCCTGATCGACGAACGCCTGGACGCTGGTAGCGAATGATTCGTAGGGGTGGTGTACGAGCACCTCGCCCTCATTGAGCGCACCAAACAAATCGGCTGGCGTTCCCGGCTCGGGCGGTTGGAACTGAGCGACTGTGGTGGGCACGTGTTGGGGGAACTTGAGGTCTCTTCTGGCGACGCGGGTGACCTGAAAGAGCTGGTCGAGCCCGAGGATTCCAGGGAGACGGTAAACCTCACCCTCGTCCATTCCGAGTTCGCGAATGAGCAAACCGAGAGTGACCGCGTCCATATCGTCACTGATTTCGAGTCGAATCGGTGCGCCGAACCGACGTCTCGAGAGTTCCTTTTCGAGTGCTTTGAGGAGGTTTTCACTGTCGTCCGCGTCAATCTCGAGGTCTTCGTTGCGGGTGACCCGGAAAAAGTGGTGGTCAAGAATCGACATCCCGGGAAACAAGGACCCGAGGTGGTGCGCGATGAGATCTTCGAGCGGAAGGAATCGAATCGTACCGTCATCCGAGGTGGGCAACTCGACAAATCTCGGCAAAATCGCGGGTACCTTGACGCGAGCGAAGTTCTCTTCACCCGACTTCGGGTTTTGCACCCGAACCGCCAAGTTCAAGGACAGACCTGAGATGTAGGGGAACGGGTGTGCTGGGTCGACAGCGAGCGGAGTGAGGACGGGAAAAATCTGCGAGACGAACAACTCGTCAACCGTCTTGCGGTCGGCGGACGACAGGTCATCAAATAATGTGATCGCGACTCCTGCGACCTCCAGCGCGGGACGAATGACATCCGTGGCAACTCGTGCATGGTCAATTTGTAGCGCGTATGCGGCCGCATGGATATCGGATAAAACCTGTTGGGGCCCCCGACCGACGTTATTGTGAACCGCAATTCCCGTTTCGAGTCGGCGTTTGAGCCCCGCGACGCGAACCATGAAGAATTCGTCGAGGTTGTTGGCAAAGATGGCAAGGAAGTTCACGCGTTCAAGAAGCGGAATCGATTCGTCTTTCGCGAGTTCGAGAACGCGGCCGTTGAAGGCAAGCCACGACAATTCACGATCAAAAAAGCGATTGCTGGGAAGAGAGGCGTCGTTCGCGGGAAGGGATTCTTCCCAATCGTCGTCGAGTTCGGCGTCGGTGGAACCCGTCGTGGGGTTCGTCTCGCTCATTCGTCTTCTCCTGTAGGCGCAAATCGGTAACCGACGTTGCGAACCGTCCCAATCACTGATTCACGCTCTCCGAGTTTGAAGCGGAGTCGGCGAACATGAACGTCGACAGTTCGTGTTCCCCCAAAGTAGTCGTAACCCCATACGTCTGAGAGTAATTGCTCGCGGGTGAACACGCGACCCGGATTTGCTACCAAATACCTTAACAATTCGAATTCTTTGAACGTGAGGTCCAGGGGCCTTCCGCTGGCGGTGGCCTGGTAGCTCGATTCGTCGATGGAAACCCCTGAGTGGCTCAATCCCGCTGTGACGTTGCCACTCGCGGACTGAACGGCCAGACGGATTCGTGCATCGACTTCGGCGAGCGATGCCGATGGCAGCAAAAAATCTGTGATTCCCCATGAACGGTCGAGGACAGACAACGACGTGTCGGACACCACGATGAGGACGGGCACCGGCAACTGAGCTGAAGAAAGGATCGACGACATCGATTTTGCCCCGACCAAGTCGGTCACACCGTCGATGAGGACGAGATCGACGTCGGGATGCGTTGCGAGCGACTGTGGAGCGAGTGGCGCAACGGTTAAATCGTGTGGCAACAATGCCAGAGCGGGAATGACCGAAGCGGACGATGGGGAAAGTAACAGTATTCGAGACACGACCCACCCCTCCCACGATTCGTTAAAGTCTAGGCGCGTTTAGCATGGTGACATGCCCCGCCGAATCGCATCCGCACTTCCTTCATGGATTGTCGCTCTTGCGGGTACCGTTTTTGCGGTGACGTTCGGATCTGCCCAGTGGGCGGCCGTGATTTCGGCGACAGTCGGCGCTTCGCTCGTGTTGTCGTTTGTCGTTCAATTGTCGATGCAGCGGAAGCAGGGCCTCGTCAATCGTCTTGCGTTCACGACAGCGGGAAGCCTTGTCATTGGCGCCGTCGGCATCGTGGTTGCGTTGGTCCGATACGGATTAGGCTAGACCCATGATCTTCTGGTTCGAGATGTTCTTCTTGGCACTGTTGGGGCTCGCGTTCGTCGCAATCGCCTTCACGAGCATCGTGGTTCTCGTTCGACTCTTTCGCGGTCAGCGCTAACGATGTCCAACCCTTTCGTCGACCAACGACGATTGGTCGACGGGGACGCGGCAGTTTCCATCGCGGCGGGAGTCGTGCTCGTCACTGGACCCGACCGATTCGACGTCCTCAACGCGACGCTCAGTCAAGACCTTCGTGGTCTCGCCGTCGGAGACTCGCGAGATGCTCTTGAACTCGATGGTCAGGGACGAATCCAACACAGCATTCACGTACTCGAATCGACCGACGGCACACTTCTCGTTGTCCCCGGGACTTCGGGGGCGGACGTTGCCGCATGGCTCGACGCCCGAATCTTCATGGAAGACGTCCAGGCCATCGACGTGACATCCCAGTTCTCGGTGTGGGGCGGAGCCGTCGCGTTCGGCGAACTCGCCTGGACCGACCCGTGGCCAACGATCGCCCCTGGTGGAGTGACCTATGGCGAAATTGAGATTCCCGCCTGGACCTGGGTGGAAACACTGTTGCCCGCCGGTGAAAAACCACGCGTTGATGTCCTCGATGCCGACCTTGTTGATCCGTTGCGCGTCGTCGCTGGGCGCCCGTCGATGGCGGAGGTCGACGATCGATCGCTCCCACATGAGCTCGATTGGCTCCGAACCGCGGTCCATTTGTCTAAGGGGTGTTACCCGGGTCAAGAAACGGTGTCCAAGATTCACAACGTCGGGCACCCGCCGAGGCGACTCGTACGACTCCACCTCGACGGTTCGGATTCGGTATTTGTCGAGGCGTCCGACCCAGTCTGGTCGGGGGGCGACCTGGTCGGTAAGGTCACCACTGCCGGATATCACTTCGAAGACGGTCCCGTGGCGCTCGCAGTCATCAAGCGAAACGTCGACGTCACGGCACTGTTGACTGTCGTCCATGATGACCATCCGTTGACCGCCACCCAGCAGGTTCTCGTGCCACCCAGCGCGGGCGCTACCGCCGCGGAGCGACTGCGTCCCAGTCGACCGTAATCTCGCCGAGACGCCACGACGCAGC
>WLEN01000075.1 GCA_009704225.1 Actinomycetota bacterium
CATGAGGCGATTCGACCGGCGGGTGACACGTTCAAAACCCCCGATGAGATGCGCAAACTGTTGTCCGCGGACGAATTCCGCCTGTATGAACTGATTTGGAAGCGAACGGTCGCTTCGCAGATGGTTGACGCGACGGGTGAAACGGTTTCCGTCACGATGACGGCCCCCCTTGGTGCGCTTGGTACCGCCACGATGTCCGCCGCGGGCACGACCATCACGAATCGCGGATTTCTTGCCGCCTACGAAGAAGGCCAGGACGTCGACCGCAACGACGACGAGTCGGACGACGACGCCAAGATTCCGAACCTCACCGTGGGTGACGTTCTCACCGTTCCCGACGTGACGCCGAAACCCCACGAGACGTCGCCTCCACCGCGATTCACCGAGGCCAGCCTCGTCAAAGCACTCGAAGAACGCGGCATCGGCCGCCCGTCGACCTACGCGTCCATCATTGGCGTCCTATTCGAACGCGGATATGTGACCAAGCGTGGGACGGCACTCGTTCCCGGCTGGACGGCATTCGCCGTCATCGCGTTGCTCGAACGTTTCTACACCGACTTCGTTGAGTACGACTTCACCGCCGAACTCGAAAACGACCTCGACCGCATCTCGGTTGGGGAACTCAAGGGAACCGACTATCTGCAGCACTGGTACTTCGGCACGGGCGAGCACGCCGGTCTCGTCAACACCTGTGTCGATTGGAAGGCCACGATTGATGCCCGAGAGGCAAACTCCTTTCCGCTTGGCGACGGCATTGTCGTTCGCAGCGGAAAGTTTGGGCCGTATCTCGAGATCCAGACCGGTGAGGACGAAAAGCGCAATGTTTCGGTGCCGGATGGCCTTGCTCCGGACGAATTGACGCTCGAGAAGGCGCGTGAACTGCGGGACGCCCCCGAGCCGGGGTCCCGTGCAATCGGTGTTAGCGCTGACGGAACCAACATGATCACGGCCCGTGTCGGGCGATTTGGCGGATACATCCAGGAAAGTCCGATTGACCCCGAGATCCTCGAGGGCAACGAGCCCGTCTACACTCTGCCTGAATACACACCGCGCAAGATCAAGGGCAAAGACCCGAAGCCGCGCACCGCGTCGCTGTTTTCGACGATGGACCCGACAGCGGTCGACCTCGAAACCTGCATCCGGTTGTTCGAACTACCGCGCATCGTGGGAACCGACCCGGAAACGGACAAGCCCATCACGGCGCAAAACGGCCCCTATGGCCCGTATCTCAAGAAGGGGACAGACTCGCGTTCGCTCGAGAACGAGCAGGCCATCTTTGAGGTGACTCTTGAACAAGCCCTCGAATTGTTCGCGCAACCCAAATACGGGTCGCGTTCGGCGTCGAGCATCAAAGAACTCGAGCCCGATCCCGTGAGCGGCAAACCCATCAAGGTCAAGAGCGGCAAGTTCGGCCCGTACGTCACCGACGGCGAAACGAACGCGACGATTCCGGCCGGCGAGGTACCGGAAGAGGTCTCGCACGAACGCGCGGTCGAACTCATCGCCGACCGTCGCGCCAAGGGGCCTGCTCCGAAAAAGACTCCCATCCGCCGAGTGACCCGAGCCAAGAAATGACCGGACTGTTCATCACGCTCGAGGGCGGCGACGGTACGGGCAAAAGCACGCAGGCGGCCCTCATTGGTGACTGGTTCACCGCCAAGGGGCGAGAGGTTGTCTTTACGCGCGAACCGGGTGGGACCGACCTGGGAAATGAACTGCGCGAAATCGTCTTGCACTCGCGCGGGCACATCGCACCGCGCGCCGAAGCACTGCTGTATGCGGCCGATCGCGCCCACCACGTCGCCACCGTTGTTCGTCCGGCACTCGAACGCGGTGCTGTCGTGATTCAAGATCGTTACCTCGATTCATCGGTTGCCTACCAAGGTGCGGGGCGCGTGCTCGATCCAGACGAAGTTCGCCACGTGAGCATGTGGGCAACCGAGGGACTCGTGCCCGATGTCACCGTTGTGCTTGACCTCGATCCCGCGATCGGGCGCGACCGTTTAGATGCGGCGAACAAACAATTCGATCGGCTCGAAGCCGAGGCGTTGGAATTCCACACTCGAGTGCGCGATGCCTATTTGACGATGGCCGCCGCCGAACCCGAGCGGTTTCTTGTTGTCGATGCGACCCTCGATCGTGACACGATTCGAAATGCGATCATCGCGCGATTGGGCGAATTGTCGTGACGGCACTGTGGGATGACCTCGTCGGACACGATGCCGTCATCGCACAGATGCGCGCCGCGGCTGCGAGCCCCGACACGCTTGCCCAGTCGTGGCTGATCACCGGCCCCGCTGGTTCCGGGCGCTCACTGGTCGCCAGGGCTTTTGCGGCTGATTTGTTGGGTGCGGGCGAAGACGCCGAGGTGATCGACCGACAGGTGCGGGGACTCACTCACCCCGACCTCACGGTTCTGGCGACCGACCGCGTGTTGATTCCCATCGACGAAGTGCGCGAACTAGTCGAGACGTCGTATCGATCGCCGGTCGCGTCGTCGTGGCGAATCATCATTATTGAAGACTCCGACCGGATGGCCGAACGAACCTCGAACGTGCTGCTCAAGGCACTTGAGGAACCCGCCGCACGAACAATCTGGATCCTCTGTGCCCCGAGCGAAGCGGACGTCATTCCCACTATTCGTTCGCGCGTCCACAGTGTGCGCTTGGGGGTGCCACCCATCGCGGACATCGCGGCGATGCTCGTTGCCCGTGACGGAGTCGACGCCGCCATTGCCGAACAATCCGCCCGTCACGCCCAGAGCCACATCGGCATGGCCCGTCGTCTTGCGACGACCCCCGAAGCGCGCGAGCGTCGAGCTCGAAGCCTGGCCCTCGTCCTTGGAATTCGAGCGGTGTCGGAAGCCGTCAACGCGGCAGCCGAGATCGTCACACTGGCCACCGATGACGCAAAGGCGTACACCGAGGCACGCGACGAATCCGAACGCTCGGAATTTTTGAATTCGCTCGGGCTCGCCCCCGGCGAGGCGGTCCCCATCGGTCTCCGGCCGCAGGTGAAAAATCTCGAAGAGAACCAAAAGCGCAGGGCGACTCGGTCGTTGAGGGACGGGGTCGACCGAGTGTTGACTGACCTCGAATCGCTGTACCGCGACATTCTCGTCGTCGCGCTCGGTGGCGAGGTGCCGCTGACTAACCCCGAATTTGCCGATGGTATCGCCGCCTGGCTTACCCATCACGATGCGGCTCATGCCGTTCGAATTCTCGACGCGATCGATGTCGCACGTGGGCGAATCGAACGAAATGTCACGCCGTTACTGTCGCTCGAGGCCTTGTTCGTCGAAGCCAGCGGCGTCGCAACTGCTTAATCTCGGTCGCGCGCCCGTGATAACCTAGTGCGGTTGCCGTAACGGCGATGCCTCGATAGCTCAGTGGTAGAGCACTTCACTCGTAATGAAGGGGTCGTGAGTTCAATCCTCACTCGAGGCTCAGATTATTCGTCTGGCGTGAACTTCAGCGCAATGGAATTCATGCAATACCGCAGACCGGTTGGCGTTCCGAACCCGTCGGGGAAGACGTGACCGAGGTGGCCGTTGCACGACGCACACCGAACTTCCGTCCGGGTTTGCCCCAACGTGTTGTCCTCGAGCAGGACCACGGCCTCGGGGTTGATGGTTTCGTAGAACGACGGCCAACCACAGTGGCTGTCGAACTTGGTGCCGGCGACGAATAGCTCAGCGCCGCACCCACCACACGTGTAGAAGCCGGCACGATCCTCTTCGAGGAGTTCGCCTGTCCATGGACGTTCGGTTCCTGCTTCGCGCAGCACGTGAAATTGCTCGGGGGTCAGAGCCTCGCGCCATTCGGCGTCAGTCCGCTCGGAGGGGTTTTCTGTCATGCACACTATTAAACTCGGAAACATGGCGAACAGCGAGCGGGAACGTACCGCCGACTGGTTTCGCCGCTTCGCACACGCCGAAGGTGCCGAGTCACCGCGCTTTCGCAATTGGGCACTCGGAATCGCGAATGACGACGAACTGCTCGCCCTCGTCGCAAAACTGCCGCTGTCGAAACGTCAACCCGTTCTCGTTCTGACCTGCGCCCGAGTCGCCGGTGTCCCACTTCGACCATTCGAGACCGCCCGCGGCGATTTTGTCGCCTTGTGGCCGGTCATCGCGAAGTTGGCAAAGACGCGATCGACACAAACTAATGACCCTCGAAGGTGTACCCCGCTCCTCATCGCCCTTGACCGAATTCGCGGACCAATCGCCCTGGTCGAAGTCGGGGCGTCGGCCGGTTTGACGCTTTTTCCCGATCGGTACACATACACATGGAATTCGCCGGGGCGCTCGGTGACGTCGCATCCCGCCGACGGCCCGTCGACAGTGTCGCTTGTTGCTGACATCGCGGGCTGGGGAGCCAACCCGCCTCGCCGCCCAAGCATCGTGCATCGCGAAGGGATCGACCTAACCCCGCTCGACGTGACCAAGTCGGCCGACAAGGATTGGCTCGAGGCGCTGGTGTGGCCCGAGCAAACCGAACGGCTCGATCTCGTGCGGGCGGCGGTGGGCATTGTCGCGAAGACACCGCCGACGCTGACCGCTGGTGACGCCATGGCCGAAATTCGTGCCGCGGTGGCGCGTGCCCGAAAGGCCGCACCGAAGGCGACAATCGTGGTGTCGTCGCCCGCGGTGCTTGTCTATCTCGATCCCGCCGAGCGGGAGAAATTTGCGACGTATTGCACGCGGGCGAACGTGCGATGGATTTCTCTCGACGGTCGTCG
>WLEN01000076.1 GCA_009704225.1 Actinomycetota bacterium
CGAGGCCCGCCGTCATCAAGGTGATCAGCACCCAACCGGGGACGTCGCCGCGGTCAGCAGAATTACAAGTGAAGTTTGTCATGACCCCATCGTGGAGCACTCGCGTTCTGGCGACGAAACTTATCCCCAGAATTTACGAGCGCGCGGACTTTTTACGTTCGTCTAGGATGCGAATCGTATAAAAGACCGTCCCCGCAATGACCGCAACTGCGGTGACACGGAATGCGATGTTGAGTCCTGAAATTGTCGAACTGAATGGCGACTCCGCGAATTGACTGTCGGACGCCAGCGGGTCGTAGGCATACACGAGAAGTGAGACAGTCGCGATGCTGCAGACGGTGGCTGCAGTCAGAGAGATCGAGGTCAGTTTAGGGATGGCAACCCGGCCGACGAGGCGTGCGGCAACCGTGAGCAGCAGAACTATCACGACGGCAATGCCACCTTCAAGCGCATCGATCCATCCCCTGAGGCTGAACAAAATGGCGATGATTTGAATTACCAATGCGATGGTGAGGCGAAGTCTCATGCTGTCCCTTCCGACACCCCAGTATTGCGCGAAATCCCCGTTCTTCACAGGGCAATAGACCCGAGAGCGGTCAGTCCGGGGAATACCGCCATGACAACGGTCACGGGGAGGATGGCGAAGACGAGCGGGAACATCATGAGTGTTTCTTTAGCGCTTGCGGATTCGAGCAGCCGACGGCCGGCCGCCTGCTGTTCGTCATCGGCCAACGCGCGAATGATCTCGGTGAGAGGCGTCCCGTATTGTCGTGCAGTCATGAGGTGGTCAATCAGACGGGACCAACCTGGGTGAGCCACACGAGCATCGCTTGAGTGAAGTGCGTCAGAGACCGAGACGCCCAATCCAATTTCCGCAACAATCACGCGACATTCGGCGGAGAGGTCACCGACGCCGCTCATGGCAATTCGCTCGAGCGCGGTGGGAACGGACATGCCGGCAGAGACACAGAGCCCGATGAGGTCCAGTGCGCCGGGGAGTTCGTCGGAAATCGCGCTGTGACGACGACGTTTCGCGGCCATCTCGCCGATCAACGTTGTCGGGAGTCGAAGCACGATTCCAAGGGAACGCAGCGCTCCGTCCCGCTCAACTGCCGGTGTTCGGGCGGTGGAAAGGTCCCGAATATGCGGAGCGAGTTGGGCCGTGATGCGGGAACCAGACGAACCTGCGACTAGAACGAACAATCCCAAGCCCAGCAGAGCGCCCAGTGCAACGTCAATCATCGAGCGCCCCGATTAGCCAACGCGCTGGTTCACGCAACGACCCGAGCGCGCGCATGATGAAATACGCAACCGCGGTGATCCCCGCGGACACCACGATGAGAAGTGTTCCCGTCACCGTGGAGTAGGTCTCTCGGTTTTCGGGTCGGCTGGCCAAGAGCGCCAACACAATCCAGGGGGACACCACTCCGAGTGTTGCCGCGTGACGTACCCACGACTGTCGTGATTGGGCCTCGCGCCGCATCGCGGATTCCCTGCGAACCGAACGACCGAGTTCCGCCAACACCACAGGGAGCGCAGTTCCACCGTATTCACGTGCGACCACGATTGACTCGACCACGCGGTCGGCAATCGGATCGGCGAGTGCCCGTTGTAATCGACGCATTGCCGAGTCGACATCGCTCCCCCGCCGAAGGTTTGATTCCAGTTCCGTCCATGCACTGCGCCACTCCCTCGGAACGATGGTGTTCGCAGCAGTGACCGCGTCAGTCAGAGTCGACCCAGAACGAAGCGCGACCCGGATGGAATCAATCACGTCGGGCCACAGTGCCCGCGCGCGTTGTCGACGACGATCGCGCGCGCTCGCCAAAGCGATGATAGGAATACCGCACCCCACAACGAATCCGAGCGGAGCGATGCTCGGAAGCGGAATAATCATCACCGCGAGCGCGCCACCGATGACCGCGACGAGTGCCATTACGACACCGACGACCGCTAAGGAAACGCCGGCGAGTCCTGCTTCGTCGAACCACGTGCGGACCCGCGACCGTCGCCGCGTCCTTGCGGGAATCACCAACAGCGAAATCCCTATTCCCAAAAGAACTCCACACGCGATTACGTCAGCGCCCACAACGATTCCATCGTCAGCCCACCGACACCACCCGACGCAATCGGCCGAGCGATGTCCACAATTCGCCGTTGTCCATCGCCGTCCATGCGGCAATGAACCACGAGATCGATGGTTGCGAGAATTGTCGACGTCACAAACGCCTCGGACACCCCGCCCGCGATTTGACAGAGCGTCACAAGTTTGCGAACGGCATCGGAGGCCGAGTTCGCATGAATCGTGCACAGCCCGGGAATTCCCGAATTGAGCGCCACCAGTAGGTCGAGGGATTCGTCTCCGCGCACCTCGCCAACGACGAGACGCGTTGGTCGCATGCGAAGCGCCTCCTTGACGAGGCGTCGGAGGGTGACTTCACCGACGCCATCGAGGCTCGCCCCACGACATTGCATCCCGACGGTATCCAGATGGCGGGTTGAGATCTCAAACGTCTCTTCGACGGTGACAATTCGTTCACCAGGGTCCAGTTCCGACAGTAGCGCGCACACCATCGTGGTCTTTCCCGCCTGGGTCGCGCCCGACACCAGCACAGTTCGGCCATCGCTGATCGCGGCCTGAAGAATCCGTTTCGCCTCTGGCGCTATCGTGCCACGCTCAACAAGGTCGTCCAGTGTTCGAACCGCTGACGAAAACTTTCGGATGTTGAGGCTCCAGTGTTGCTTGGTGATCGGCGGGATGACGACGTGCAATCGCGACCCGTCCGGCAAGGATGCATCGACAAATGGCTGCGAAACGTCTACCCGTCGACCGCTACGGCGCAACATGCGTTCAACGAGTGTTCGCATTTCGTCCGTCGCCAGGTTCGCGGGAATCCGCTCGTGGCGACCCGAACGCGCAACGAAGACTGCGCTCGCGTCGTTAATCCAAATTTCTTCGACGGAGGGATCGTCAAGGTGTGGTTGCAAAACTCCAAATCCGGAAACCCGATGTGCGACATCGGATTCGGAAAACTCCGCGGCGTCCGCCTCGCCCAGAGCGCGTTCATTGGCGCGCTGCACTTCTGTCGTAATTGCACGTCCAAGGTCATCCCCAGACATGACGGCACGCCGAACCCGGTCAACAATCGAATCGGCTGTGGTCATTCCCCCATCGTGGCGCTCACTGTGTCAGCGCCACGAACGTTCTCCACAGATCTACGAGTGAGGGAGGAAGGTGTACTTCGTAGTGAGGTATTCCTCGATGCCTTCGGTGGACCCTTCGCGGCCGACGCCCGACTGCTTGACTCCACCGAACGGACCGGCGGCGTTTGAGACAAGCCCCGTGTTGAGCCCCATCATTCCCGTCTCGAGTTTTTCAATGAGGCGCTGTCCGCGATGAAGGTCGTTCGTGAAGGCATACGAAATGAGCCCATACTCCGTGTCGTTCGCCATCCGAATGACCTCGTCTTCAGTGTCGAATTCAATGACACCCAGAATCGGACCGAAGATTTCTTCGCACATGAAACGTGTGTCGGCGTGCACGTTCGAGATGACCGTCGGTTGAAAGAACGTTCCCGGTCCTTCTGCACGCTGACCACCGGTGAGCACCGTTGCACCAAGCGCCACCGCATCATCAACAAACGCTTGGCTTGAAACGACAGCGTTCTCGTCGATGAGGGGTCCGATCGTGACTCCCTCTTCGGTGCCACGGCCAATCTTCATCGCAGCGACGCGCTCGGCTACTTTCGCGGAGAACTCTGCGGCGACACCCTTCTGCACGAAGACTCGGTTGGCTGCGGTGCAGGCCTGACCGATATTGCGAAACTTCGCAATCATGACCCCGTCGACTGCCTTGTCGATGTTGGCGTCGTCAAACACGATAAAGGGGGCGTTCCCGCCGAGTTCCATTGAGGTTCGCAGAACATTGTCGGCCGCCTGCTTCATGAGAACCTTGCCGACCTGCGTTGAGCCCGTGAACGAGATCTTGCGCAAACGTGCGTCCTGGATGATGATGGGGGACACGTCGCGTGAACGGCTGGTGGTGATGACGTTCACGACACCCTTCGGCACTCCGGCCTCTTCGAGAAGAGCGGCAAACGCTAGCGTCGTGAGCGGGGTGAGCTCGGCTGGCTTGATAATCGCGGTGCAACCGGCTGCGATCGCCGGGGCGACCTTGCGGGTGGCCATCGCGAGCGGGAAGTTCCACGGCGTGATGAGGAACGACGGACCGACCGGGCGCTTCGAAACAATCATCGTGCCGGTACCCTCGGGATTCGAACCGTAGCGTCCGTTGATGCGGACTGCCTCTTCTGAGAACCAGCGAAGGAATTCACCGCCGTACGTGACTTCGCCCTGAGCCTCGGCAAATGGCTTTCCCATTTCCATTGTCATGAGGAGTGCGAAATCGTCACGGCGTTCGATGAGGAGTTCCCACGCCTTGCGAAGGATTTCGCCTCGCACACGCGGAGCCGTGTTGCCCCAAGATTCCTGAACAGCGGACGCCGCATCCATCGCCTTCTTCGCGTCGACTTCCGACGCGTTCGCGATTGTGGCGAGGTGCTCGCCGGTTGCGGGGTCAGAGACGGTTAAGGTCTTGCCGCCCTCAGCATCAACCCACTCACCCCCAATGAACAATTGCTTGGGGACTGAGGCGAGGATGTCTTTTTC
>WLEN01000077.1 GCA_009704225.1 Actinomycetota bacterium
CCCAAGGCCGTTGCCAAAGCGGGGCACGGGGACTCGATTGCCATTAGCGGGGTGTGCCTCACGGTTCTCGCACAAACCGACGATTCGTTCACCGCTGACGTCATGGGACAGACCATCACGATGTCAAACCCCGACCAGTGGCACGACGGTCGAATCGTCAACGTCGAATCCGCGATGGCCGCAGGAGAACAACTGGGCGGGCACATCGTCCAGGGCCACGTCGATGGGACGGCCACAGTCCTCGAGACTCGACAATCCGGTGATTGGCGCGTAATCCGCTTTGCCCTCAAACCCGAACACGCACCGTTGATCGTGAACAAAGGATCAGTTACCATCGATGGGGTCTCGCTGACCGTCTCGACCGTCGACGACGAGTGGTGCGAAGTGTCCCTCATTCCTGAAACCCTGATCGCAACAACTCTCGGTTCTCTCGTCGTCGGTGACACCGTCAACCTCGAAACCGACATACTCGCGCGTCACATCGCGCGTCTCGCTCACTTCACGAAAGGGGCGTTCGCATGACGCTCATCGAAACGGCAATAGCCCAGCTACGAGCTGGGAAACCGGTCATCGTCACGGATTCAACCGATCGCGAAAACGAAGGGGACGTCGTCATGGCGGCCGAACTCGTCACGACCGAATGGCTGGCGTGGACCATTCGTCACACCAGCGGCTTTCTCTGCGCCCCGATGACGAACGAACGAGCCAACGAGTTGGATTTGCCGCTCATGGTCATCGAGAACCAGGACTCACGTCGCACCGCCTACACGGTGAGTGTGGACGCTGCCGAGGGTGTCACGACGGGCATTTCGGCTCACGATCGCGCCGAAACCCTGCGGGTGCTCGCGAACCCCGCCAGCGGGCCAGGGGACTTGATTCGCCCCGGCCACATCATTCCATTGAGGGCAGTTGCCGGCGGTGTTCGAGAACGTGCCGGACACACCGAAGCGGCTGTCGACCTCATGAACCTGGCCGGACTGCAGCCCGTTGCCGTCATCGGTGAAATCACCAATGATGATGGAAGCATGATGCGAGGCGAGACGCTCATTGCCTTTGCCGCACAGCACGATCTCACCATGATCTCAATCGAGGAACTCGTCGAACACCTCGGTTCCGAATGGCAGACAATGCCGGACCCCAGCGTCCACCGTTACTCGTTCGAAGTGGAAACCCAGGTTCCCACGACACACGGTGCGTTTCGTATTCGCGCATACCGCGACCATGAGACACGCGTCGATCACGTCGCAATCGTCTCGGGGACACCGACCGACGGCGCCCTCGTGCGACTGCACTCCGAATGCCTGACCGGTGAAGCGATGGCGTCACTCAAGTGTGAGTGTGGACCGCAACTCGACGCGGCGATGGAACAAATTGACGCCGCGGGTGGCGTTGTTGTCTACTTGCGCGGACATGAAGGACGCGGGATTGGGCTTACAAACAAACTGAAGGCTTACCGGCTCCAAGAGGATGGTCTCGACACGCTGGACGCCAACCTCGCACTCGGCCTCCCCGCAGACGCGCGTGACTACGGTGTGGCCGCGGCAATTCTCAAAGATCTCGGAATCTCGTCTGTTCGTCTGCTGTCCAATAATCCAGAGAAGCGCCGTCAACTCATCGAGCACGGCATCGAAGTGACAGAACTTGTTCCTCTTGTCGTCGGCGTCGGAGACGTCAATATCGGATATCTCGGTGCGAAGCGAGACCGCATGGGGCACCAGTTGCCCGGTGCTCTGGTTAATTCGCCCATCGTCGTCAAGGACGGTGAATAGTCGCATGGCTGGACAAGGATCACCCGACATCGTCGTCGACGGGAAGGGGTTTTCTATCGTCGTTATTGCCGGTTCCTGGCACGACGAAATCACCAATGGCCTCATCGCCGGAGCCATTCGCGTTCTCGAAACTGCCGGGGCCACGCATTCCTTGATTCGCGTGCCCGGCGCGTTCGAGCTTCCGCTTGTCGCCCAAACCGCTCTTCGGGCTGGCGCTGACGCGGTTGTGTGTCTTGGTGTCATCATTCGAGGCGGAACACCACACTTCGACTTCGTCTCGAACGCCGCGACGGACGGCCTGACCAGGGTCGCACTGGACGAGGGCAAGCCCGTTGGCTTCGGGGTACTCACTCTCGATGACGAGCAACAAGGCCTCGACCGTGCAGGACTGCCAGGTTCATCGGAGGACAAGGGAGCAGAGGCCGCCGCCGCCGCTATTGCCGCCGCCGCCGCTATTCGAAACCTGCGCCAGGCATAAACTGGGGTTAACCACCTCAAAGGATTCCAATGGTCGCACCGTATTTTTTGGTATTGGCGCATTCACGCTCCGGGAGCACGCACTTACTCGATCTGTTGCGCGGCTTAACCGGCGTAGCGTCGCTCGCTGAATTCTTTCACCGCGACCCAAAGTCCAAAGTGGCTGATTTCACTGAGGAAGCGCTCGCGCCATACGGGTCTCATGCCGCTTTGGCGGAAGCCGCCATCATCGATCCCCTCGCGACGCTCTCATTTCGCGACAAGATCGATGGCGTCTCTCTGTTTGTGGTGAAAGTGCTGGGTCAACAACTGCGCGATGACCGCGCTCGTCGAATTCTCATCGACAACGCGATTGGCGTTGTCGTGCTCCGTCGAAACCCTTTCTCCGCGTGGGTGTCACGTGCTCTCGTAGACCAGTCGAAGACATGGGTGAATGCGGCGACAAACCAGTTCGCCGTCACCTACGACGAAGAGTTCTTCTTAGACCGTGCGAGAGCCTATTCGACTCAGATTCGCGACTTCCTTCGGCTCGTCCCCGAGTCGGGCAAACCCTTCGTGTCACTAACGTATTCCGGCCTCCTCGCCCATCAAACTCCCACCGCGCTCTGGAATTTCCTCCGGACCGAGATGCCGTTACTCCCCGACCTTCGCCCCAATCCAACCTGGAAGCCTCGAGTTGCCCGCCAGGACGAACGACTTCCGATCGACAGAATTGACAATCGGAATGATGCACTTGCGAGCCTGAAAAGACTTGGACTGGACTACCTCGTTGAGAACACCGACACGGACGATCTCGAGCGCTTACTTTCCGTGCTGACGAAAAAGCCTCCACGCTCCGGTCTAGGGCGGCTCGTGTCGGCGACTGCGAGACGACTCGGAAGGTCAGCGAAGAAATAGTGCGCGCAGTCGGCGGGAAACTACGACCACGCCAACCCCGAGCATGACCACGTAATAGCCGATGTGCACCCAGATCATCGACGACACGACCCCGGTTGTGAGCATGCGGATGAGTTCGACCCCGTGCCAGAGCGGAAAGCATTGAACCATTATCTGAATCGCTTCGGGATACACGGTGATAGGGAAAAATGTTGCGGAGAACAGGAACATTGGCAGCATGACCATCGGTAACCAGTCCATCTGCTGGAACGTCTTCATGTACGACGTAAACGCCATCCCAATTGAGGCAAAACCGGCGGCGATCAGGATGACTGCGGGGATTGCCAGAATTGCCAGTGGCGACAAGACGAGCCCCATGATCTGCATGACGATGAGGAATCCGACCGCGTACACGCCACCGCGCAACAACGCGAGGGTGATTTCGCCGACGGCAACATCAACTGGGCCCAGTGACGTCAGCAACATCGTCTGATACAACTTGCCGAAGTTGAGTTTGAAGAAAACGTTCCAAGTCGAGTCGTAAATCGCCCCGTTCATTGCCGACACGGCGAGCAAGGCGGGGGCGATGTACGCGCCGTAGGGAACCGAGGCGCCATCGACCTCGATTGCACCGATGATTCCGCCAAGTCCAATACCCATCGACAACAGGTAGAACACGGGCTCGAAGAATCCGCTGAGAACGACAAGGTAATTATTGGACATGGTCGCCCGAAGACCTCGTTCAATCACTGCTCGAGCGTTGCCCCCAGACATCCCCCCGAAACGTCGTTTCGGCGCGATCGCCGCGCTAACCCGAACCGCGGCGGTCATCGCGTCAACCTCGCGACGAAAGCGCGATGCATGAAGTATCCGCCTATGACCGCGTAGCCAACCAACACCGCGATGTGTGTTGCCGACAGCCAGATGGGCTCACTCGCGCCGTAACTGACCGTTCGACCCAACTGGGTAGCGTGCCAGAGCGGTGAAACCCATCCGACCCATTCGAGCCAGTCCGGGACTTGAGACAGGGGAAAGAAGGTGCCCGAGAAAAGGAACATGGGCATGACTACGAGACGCTGGATCAGTGCGAATTGACCGGTGTCATCCTCAAGTCTCGCCGCGTACGCACCGAGTGGGGTGAGGATCGAGAACGCGCCGAGGATCGAAATCGGAATCATGACCCATCCCGATGTGAGCGGGACAGCGCCAAAGAGGATGAGAAAACCGAAGAAGACACCGGCGGTGAATGTGAAGCGAATCGTCAGATGAACCAGGAAACCACCGACGATTTGCCCGGGGGTGATGGGTGTCGCGTGAATGGCGAAGAAAATCTTGTGCCACTTGAACCCGCTGAGTACGGGGTACATCCCCTCTTCCGCGCCCACGGTCAGGATGGTCGACATGAGCAGAGCAGGGGCGACGAAGACCAGAAACGGGACACCCTCCATCCCCTCGGGAATGAGATTTGCGAGGCCGATTCCCAGGGCGAGCAGGTACATGAGCGGGTTTGCGAACGACGATGTGACAACGTAACTGA
>WLEN01000078.1 GCA_009704225.1 Actinomycetota bacterium
GACAACCGATGGTTTCCTGTACCCCAACGCCGAGTTGACCAGACGCGGAATCGCGCATCGGAAGGGCTTTCCCGAGTCATACGACCGTCGTGCCTTGCTTCGGTTCGTCACCGAGATCAAGTCAGGGGCCGAAAGAGTTTTTGCGCCGGTCTATTCACACTTGTCCTACGACATCATCCCCGGCGAGACAATCGAGGTTTCGAGGCCCGACATCCTCATTGTGGAGGGGCTGAACGTCCTGCAACCGCCCACCGCCGGGCAAGCAGTCGCCTTGTCGGACCTGTTCGATTTCTCGATTTATGTGGATGCGCGGGCCACCGATATTGAATCCTGGTACGTCAACCGATTTCTTGCCCTCCAGACCAGTGCATTCGCCGACGAGCGGTCGTTTTTTCACAAATACGCGGCGTTGTCCCGCGACGAGGCCATTTCTGAGGCGACGCAAATCTGGAAAGCAATCAACGAACCAAACCTGATTGAGAACATCGCGCCAACTCGGTCGCGCGCGAAATTGGTCCTCAAGAAGGACCGCGACCACACCGTGTCAACGGTGTTATTGCGAAAAATCTAGCGAGAGAGTCGCGCGCGGACGAGGTCTGCTAGTCGGTTGGCAACGCTCTCGGCGTGGTCTTGTGTCGCCGCTTCGACCATGACCCTTACCAGTGGCTCGGTGCCCGACGAGCGAAGCAGGATTCGACCCGTATCCCCGAGTTCGGCTTCAAGCTCCTTCTGCAACGCGGCAATATCCGCATCCGAGTCCAGATTTGCCTGGTCAACGTCTTTCACGTTGACGAGAATCTGTGGCAAGGCGGTCATCACGGCGGCTAATTCCGCAGCACTCTTTCCGGACCGCACCATTTCGGCTGCGAGGTGAAGCCCGGTGAGCAATCCGTCGCCCGTTGTGGAGTGGTCCGCAAAGATGATGTGCCCCGATTGTTCGCCGCCAAAGTTGTAGGCACCCGATTCCATGTCCTCCAGCACATAGCGGTCGCCGACCGCTGAACGACGCAGAGAGATTCCCTCGCGATTGAGGGCGATTTCAAGACCGAGGTTGCTCATGACCGTTGCCACGACCGTCGAACTCTTGAGGAGACCGCGGCTGTTCATTGACACCGCAAGTATTGCCATGATGTGATCGCCGTCTATCACCTGCCCGGATGCGTCGATGGCGAGGCATCGATCCGCATCACCGTCGTGGGCGATTCCCAGGTCGGCTCCGACATCAACGACGGTTTTTTGCAACAGCGCGAGGTCGGTGGAACCGCACCCCTCGTTAATGTTGAGTCCGTCTGGATCGCTACCAATCACGGTGACCTGCGCGCCCGCATCATTAAACGCCCGCGGCGAGATTCCAGCTGCGGCACCGTTCGCGCAGTCTATGACGATGTGCAATCCAGCCAACGAGACGTCCATCGTCGCGAGGAGGTGCAGCACATAACGGTCTTCCGCATCGGCAAAACGTCGAATTCGCCCGACCCCCGCGCCAGTCGGTTGCAGACGGAGTCCTTCCAACGCTTTTTCGATTCGCTCCTCAACAATGTCGGGGAGTTTTGTTCCTCCGAACGTGAAGAACTTGATGCCGTTATCCGCTGCGTGGTTGTGCGACGCCGAGATCATGACTCCGAAGTCAGCCTGAATGTCCTTGACAAGAAATGCTGCAGCGGGGGTGGGAAGAACGCCAGCATCGAGAACATCAATTCCGGAACTTGCCAGCCCCGCCGAAACCGCAGCGGTCAGGAATTCGCCAGAGATTCGAGGGTCGCGAGCGACAATCGCGCGCGGTTTACGGCCTTCTCGACGTACCTCGTCGGCGTGCCGACCTTGTGTTAGTACCTGCGACGCTGCCTGCGCAAGGCGCAGGGCTAAGTCGGCGGTGAGATCGGCATTGGCGAGCCCACGAACACCATCGGTCCCAAAGAGACGCGACATCGGAGACTGACCGATTAACGCTTCGAATACTGGGGAGCCTTGCGGGCCTTCTTGAGACCAGCCTTCTTGCGCTCCTTGATACGTGCGTCACGCGTGAGGAAACCGGCCTTCTTGAGCGTCGGACGGTTGTTCTCGGTGTCAATCTCGAGGAGGGATCGAGCGATGCCGAGACGCAGCGCGCCGGCCTGACCCGAGGGGCCTCCGCCCGAGATTCGAGCGATGACGTCATAAACCGAACCAAGCTCGAGAACCGCGAACGGTGACGTAATGAGCTGCTGGTGGAGTTTGTTGGGGAAGTACTCCTCGATGGCGCGACCGTTCACGGTCACGGCACCGGTACCGGGAATGAGTCGCACGCGGGCGATTGCTTCCTTGCGGCGACCGACGGCTGCGCCGGCGACAGAAAGAGTGAGCTTCGGTGCCTTGGCGCCCGATGCGGTGGTTTCGCTGATTTTTGCCACTGTTCTAATCCTTCGCTTGGCGCTTACTGCGCGACCTGGTCAAATGTGTAGGGCTTGGGCTGCTGTGCAGTGTGAGGATGCTCGGCACCCGCATAGACCTTGAGCTTGCGGAACTGGTCGGCTCCGAGCGAGTTCTTGGGGAGCATGCCACGAATCGCCTTCTCGACGGCGCGCGTTGGGTGCTTCTCGAGGAGTTCGGAGTACTTGACGGCCGTCAATCCACCCGGGAAACCCGAGTGGCGGTAGGCGAGCTTCTGAGTGAGCTTCGAACCGGTGAGTGCGACCTTTTCGGCATTGATGATGATGACGTGGTCACCCATATCCATGTGCTGAGCGAAGGTCGGCTTGTGCTTGCCGCGAAGAAGAACCGCGGCGTGGCTGGCCAGACGACCGAGGACAACGTCTTCGGCGTCGATGATGATCCATTCCCGCTGGACATCAGCGGGCTTTGGTGAGAATGTACGCGTCACAGTCGTAGCGCTTTCGGTTAAAGAGTTCGTGAATCCCGCTCCGATGAGGCTTTCTAAGGAAAGAACTCGGTGGAGGGCTCAACCAAGCACCCGGGTCGGGCACCAAGGGTCAACTCTACAAGTGATTCAGTGTCTGGTCAAACCGGTTCACGGCGATTGCGCGACAGTTCGGCTCGGTCGCCCACCTCGTCGTCCGCCGGATAGCCCACCTCGACGAGGGTGAGTCCGTGGGGTGGAATGACAATGAACGCCGAGGTGCGAGTGCGTTCCTCGCGGAGACTAACCGCATCGCTCGCGTGGAGCTTGCCGCGACCCACCGCGATACACACCCCGACAAGGTTTCGCACCATGCTGTGACAGAACGCGTCGGCCTGCACCTCGGCGACGAGAGTTCCGTCATTTTCACGCCGCCAGCGGAAAATCTGCAACTCGCGGACGCGAGTGGCACCTGGTCGAGGCTTGCAATAGGTGGTCCAGTCGTGAAGACCACATAAGGAGGTCGCCGCCGCGTTCATGAGGTCGATGTCGAGGTGATCGTCGATCCACAACGTGAAATGCCTGGTTCTGGGGTCGCGATTTCCGACGGCATCGGACACTCGGTATTCATAACGTCGGAACATCGGCGAATAGCGAGCGTCGAACCCAGGTGGGGCCACCGTCACGCGGTGGACGTGGATTGGCTCGCTCGCCAGGATGGAGTTGAGTTGGCGAATGAGTCGTTCGGGTTTCACCGCATCGTCGACGTCCACGTGAGCAGTTTGACCAATGGCGTGGACACCAGCGTCCGTTCGTCCCGCGACCGTGGATTGAATCGTGTCCATCCGCAAAATTGTTGCCAGCGCACCATCGAGGGTTCCCTGCACGGTGTGTAGACCGGGTTGTTTAGCCCAACCGGCAAAGTTAGTGCCGTCGTATGAGAAATCGATGCGGAGTCTCATAAATGGCCACCGTAAACAGCGCAAGGCCCGAGGAAAATCCCCGGGCCTTGCGTCATGGAATTACTTGTCGTCACCCTTGTCATCACCGTCGGCCGCTGCGTCTTCAGCTGTTTCCGGTGCGGCGTCGGCCTCGGGAGCCACGTCGTCCGCGGAGACCTCTTCGGTCTCGGCGGCGTCTACGGTCTCGGTCTCTTCTGTGGCCTCTGCGGTTTCGACAACCTCCGCCTCAACGACCTCGTCAACAGGAGCATCGACAATAACGTCGTCAACGACATCGTCAGAGACAACCGCAGCGACCGGCTTTGCAGCGGGTGCGGCAGCCGCGGCAGCCGCGGCAGCGGTCTTCTTGGCCGACTTGGGCTTGGGGTTGACTGGCTCGAGGACGAGCTCGATCTGTGCCATCGACGCGTTGTCACCCTTGCGGAAACGGGTCTTCGTGATGCGGGTGTATCCACCCTCGCGAAGTTCGACCAGGGGTGCAATTACGGTGAAGAGTTCGTGCGTTGCGTCCTTGTTGCGAAGAATCCCCAAAACGCGTCGGCGAGCGTGGAGGTCTCCGCGCTTCCCGAACGTGACGAGGCGCTCGGCGAGCGGACGGAGGCGCTTTGCCTTCGTCTCGGTCGTCTCGATCGACTTGTGGGTGAACAGTGCAACGGCGAGATTCGCAAGAAGCAGACGTTCGTGGGCCGGGCCTCCTCCGAGGCGGGGTCCCTTTGTGGGCTTAGGCATGTGTTGGTTCTCCTGTCAGATGCGAGCGCGATGGCACCCGCAGGGTAATTACTCTTCGTTGGCCTCGTAGAAGTAGGCCGAATCCGCTCCCGGAACGCCGTCCTTGAGCTTAAGGCCGCGCTCGACGA
>WLEN01000079.1 GCA_009704225.1 Actinomycetota bacterium
AAGACGACGGAAAAGACGAAGACGAAGACGAAGACGTCCACGACGGCGACGACTAAATATCCCCAAGGCTGAGGTGACACGCGTCTAGCGGCACTCGGTGCGGTCGGACGCGATGCTTTGTAGGCTGAAGCCATGGATGAGGAAACGGCCGCCGAGCTTCGCGACTTGCGACAGAGCATCGACAATGTCGACGCCGCACTGATTCATATGCTTGCTGAACGTTTTCGTTTCACCCAACAGGTCGGTCGATTGAAAGCCCGTGCCGGAGTCCCACTGTCGGACAAGACGCGTGAAGCTACCCAGATAGCGCGACTGACCGCACTCGCTCACGACGCGAACTTGGACCCGGTATTTGCAGAAAAGTTCCTCAACTTCATCGTCGCCGAGGTTATCCGTCATCACGAGAAGATCGCCAACGACTCACAGGCGTGACACCTGGATTAGCTGGTTGTCAGACCCGGCAGATTGGTGTACAACTTGTGAGCAGTTTCGAGGCACTGGTCAATCATCCGTTGTTGACGCTTGACGGTGACGTATTTTGGGCCAACCCAAGCGGGCACGAATGAACCGTCAGGAGCCTTTTCTCGCAGCATCCAGGCGAAAACACATTCCTCGGCGCCGGTGACAAACAATTGCCACTGAACCTGACGCTTGTAATAGATCGGAACCCAATCGTATGAGCCCCAATCCCGACCGGTTGTCTTCACTTCGACGATGGTTCCGTGGTCGGGGGACAACCCGTCGGGGGTGGCCATCATCCAGTTTGCCTCGGTCGACGCGATGAGCCAATCGTTTCCGGCGATGTCGAAGCGTTCCGCCAACTTGTCGATGATGTTCGATTCTTGGTCGCGGCCGAACGCCATAAATGCGTTATCGGGGATGGGTGTTGGGTCCATCATTTGACCGACGACCTCGGAAAACCCCTTTTCGTCGTGTGCTTTGCCCACCATCGTCGCGGTTACGCCCGTGGCGCGCACGCGCAACCATTCGTCGCGGTCGGCGCTCTGCACTAAAAATCGAGATTGGTCAATCATGTTGGTCCTCCGTTGTGGTCAAGGCTAACGCGGGGCACCGTCGCGATTGCACAGTGCACACAGGGCTAGCCCCCGACAACCGGACCGAAGTGGGCAGGGAGAGTATCGCGGTGGACCGAACGCAACTGGTCGATTTCAATCGAGAACAACCCCTGAACTTCTAGTTCGCCCGATCGCTTGTCGGTAACGCCGACACGCAAGACTGGAACGTGGCGACCGTCGCAGAGGCCGCGGAACTTGACGTCGTCTTCGCGGGCCACTGACACCAGGGCCCGAGCTTGGGTCTCAGAAAATAACGCGGCCGTTGCATCGACGCCGTCGCGAGAGACAATCTCGTCAATCCAGACGCGGGCACCGACACCGAAACGCAGGACGCCGTCAGCAACCGCGCGAATGAATCCGCCCGTTCCGAGGTCGACCGCGCAGGTAACAATTCCTTCGTGCGCGGCGGCTCCGAGAAGTCCGGCAAGGTCCTTTTCCGCTGTGAAATCAACGTGCGGCGGGATGCCACCGAGGTGGTCGTGCACGGCACCGGCCCACGCCGATCCGCCTAGCTCGTCGGCGGTAACGCCCAAAAGGTAAAGGTTTTCGCCCTCGTCTTGCCAGCCGGACGGCAAGCGTCTCGCGACGTTGTCGATTGAACCCATGACGGCGACGACAGGTGTCGGGTGGATCGGAACATCTCCGGTCTGGTTGTAGAACGACACGTTTCCGCCCGTGACGGGGATGCCTAACTCGAGGCATCCGTCCGCGAGTCCTTCGACCGCTCGGGCGAACTGCCACATCACCTCGGGGTTCTCGGGGCTTCCAAAGTTCAGGCAATCGCTGACCGCGAGGGGCGTCGCGCCACTCGATGCAACGTTGCGATACGACTCGACGAGGGCGAGCTGTGCGCCAACGTAGGGATCGAGTTGGCAATAACGCCCGTTCGCGTCGGTCGCGAGCGCAACCCCGAGACCACTCACTTCGTCGATTCGAATCATTCCGGCACCGTCAGGAGTGTGTAGCGCCGTGTTGCCCATCACGTAATAGTCATACTGATTCGTTATCCAGTCGGTGTCGGCCTCGTTCGGCGACCCGAGAACGGTGAGGAACTGTTTCTTCAGTTCGTTACCGTCAATCGCGCGCGCAAATTTCGCCGGCGAATCCGCCTGTAGGTCGTCGAGCCACAAGGGGTATTCCATCGGTCGGTTGTACACCGGACCGTCAATCGCGACCGTGCGGGGGTCAACGTCAACAATCGTCTGACCCCTCCATTCGATAATGAGGCGACCGGTGTCGGTGACTTCTCCAAGAACGCTGGCTTCGACGTCCCACTTGGTCGTGACCGCGAGGAATGCGTCGATCATCTCGGGACGGACGATTGCCATCATGCGCTCTTGGCTCTCGGACATGAGGATTTCCTCGGCAGTGAGAGTCGGGTCGCGTAACAACACGTTGTCGAGAGTGATGAACATGCCACCATCACCGTTAGACGCGAGTTCGCTCGTGGCACACGAGATTCCGGCAGCACCGAGGTCTTGGATACCTTCAACGCAGCCCCCTGCGAACAGTTCGAGACAGCACTCGATGAGCACTTTCTCGGCGAACGGGTCGCCCACCTGAACGGCTGGACGTTTGGTTGGACCGCCCTCAGCGAACGTATCCGAGGCGAGGATGGATGCTCCGCCGATTCCGTCGCCACCTGTGCGGGCTCCGAACAGAACCACGAGGTTACCGACTCCCTTCGCGTTTGCGAGGTGCAGGTCTTCGTGACGCAGGGCCCCTACTGCCAGAGCGTTGACGAGTGGGTTCGCCTGATACACCGGGTCGAACCATGTCTCTCCGCCAATGTTCGGCAGCCCGAGACAATTCCCGTAGAACGAGATACCACCCACGACACCGTTGACGACACGACTCGTGTCGGGGTGGTCGATTGCGCCGAAACGCAGTGCGTCCATGACGGCAACGGGACGAGCGCCCATCGAAATGATGTCGCGAACGATTCCACCGATGCCGGTCGCGGCGCCCTGGAACGGCTCAATGTAGGACGGGTGGTTGTGGCTCTCGATCTTGAAGGTGACCGCCCAGCCCTCGCCGATATCGACAACTCCGGCGTTTTCGCCCATTCCGACCATGAGATTCTTGGTCATCGCCTCGGAGACCTTCTCGCCGAACTGACGCAAGTGAACCTTCGACGACTTGTATGAACAGTGTTCCGACCACATGACCGAGTACATCGCTAATTCGCCGCTTGTTGGCCGACGGCCGAGAATATCGCGAATCTGCTGGTATTCATCTGGCTTCAACCCGAGCAGGTGGAACGGCTGCTCCTTCGCGGGGGTCGCCGCGGCGTTCTCGACCGTGTCGGGAATGTGTTCAGTCACGATAGCTCCTGGTTACGAAAAGACGGTGGCGGCGAGAACCGACTGGAACATGGCGAGCCCGTCCGTTCCGGACGACATCGCAGCGGGAGTGTCGGGGCCGAATCCGGGCTCGACGGCGTGTTCGGGATGTGGCATCAGCCCGACGACGTTACCGCGTGCATTGCGCAAACCCGCAATGTCGTTCAGTGATCCGTTCGGGTTGACGTCGAGATAGCGGAACACAACAAGCCCGTCGCCTTCGAGTTGCTTGAGCGTCTCGTTATCAGCGATGAATCCGCCCTCGCCGTTCTTGAGAGGGATCGTGATCTCTTGTCCCTGCGTGTAGCCCCTTGTCCAGACGGTCTCGATGTTCTCGACTCGAAGTTTCTGGTCGCGACGGATAAACGTGCCGTGGTCGTTGCGAATGAGTCCACCAGCCAGAAGGTGCGCCTCGACAAGGGTCTGGAATCCGTTGCATATCCCGAGCACGGGCATTCCCTTGTTTGCTGCATCGACGACCGCACTCATGATGGGCGAGTGGGCGGCAATCGCGCCACAACGCAAATAGTCCCCGTACGAGAAACCGCCGGGGAGGACGATAGCGTCGACGCCGTTCAGGTCATTGTCGCCGTGCCAGAGCGAGACGGCATCGCCTCCAGCAAGTCGGATGGCACGCAGAGCGTCGCGGTCGTCGAGCGAACCGGGGAACGTGATGACGCCGACGCGCACGTTAGTCGGCCACGCGAATCGAGATGACGTCTTCGATGACGTCGTTCGACAAGACGTCCTTCGCGACCTCGTTGATGTGCTCAAGCAGTTTCGGTGTGACGTCGCCGTCGATCGTGATTTCAAAGCGTTTGCCGATGCGAACGTCGGTGATTTCTCCATCGCCAAAACGTTGCAGGGCACGTGCCGTTGCCTTACCGGCTGGGTCGAGCAGAACTTCTTTTGGCATAACCTCGACGATGACCTTCGACACTCTCACTCCTCGACTGGTGGACGAATTCTGGCTTCAGTCTATTCGCGCGCATCACACCCGACGGGAGCCCTCGCGGTGGCCGCCCTTATTTGACTGACATAAGCCGCGAAATGAGTTCGCGGTATCGACCCGCCGTCTGCGTAACGATGTTGTCGGGCAAAACGGGTGGGGTACCGGTCTTGTCCCAGTTCGCCGACAGCCAATCGCGCACAATCTGTTTGTCAAAGGATTCGAGCCGGCTCCGACCACCAGCGGC
>WLEN01000008.1 GCA_009704225.1 Actinomycetota bacterium
CTCTTTTTGTCGGATGCCAATGGGACTGCATCGGGTATCGACCTTGATCGAAAGACGTTTCGGTTGCGCAAGCGTGCCGAACGGGAGTTAGGGACCTATTTCCCTTCGCTGTCCAGCCGAACGATCGTATACAAAGGGATGGTGACAACACTTCAGCTCGAACCGTTTTTCCCGGACCTCTCGGATGAGCGAATCGAATCCACATTGGCGGTTGTCCATTCGCGTTTCTCGACAAATACTTTCCCGTCATGGTCTCTTGCCCAACCTTTTCGCTATATCGCGCACAATGGCGAGATCAACACCGTCAACGCAAACCGAAACTGGATGCACGCCCGTCAATCGCAATTGTCATCAGAGATGCTCGGTGACCTGACCACTCTTTATCCGATTGTGACCGACGGCGCGAGTGACTCGGCGTCCTTCGATGAGGTGGTCGAACTTCTCGAGTTGGCTGGTCGGTCGTTACCGCACGCCATCATGATGATGGTTCCGGAGGCGTGGGAAAACGATGACGCAATGGACCCTGCGCGTCGTGACTTCTACCGCTATCACTCGTCACTGATGGAACCCTGGGACGGTCCCGCGGCACTCGCGTTTTCGGATGGAACGATCGCTGGTGCCACACTGGATCGGAACGGGCTGCGACCGGGTCGATTCCTCGTTACCGACGACGGTCTTGTCGTCATGGCCTCTGAGATCGGTGTCTACGACGTTGATCCTCGGAAAGTGGTCCGCAAAGGCCGGCTCCAACCCGGGCGCATGTTCCTCGTGGACACCGTTAGCGGTCGCATTATCGAAGACGATGAGATCAAGGACTCCGTCGCGACAAGCGGACCATGGGGACAGTGGGTGAACGAAAATGCGATTGCACTCGAGGAACTCCCGTGGCGCGAACACATCATCCACACCGCTCCATCAGTCCAACGACGCCAGAAGACCTTTGGCTACACGGAGGAAGAGGTTCGAGTACTGATTATGCCGATGGCGCAATCAGGAGCTGAACCTCTCGGTGCGATGGGAAGCGACTCACCACTCGCCGTGCTGTCGGATCGCCCGCGTCTCTTGTTCGACTACTTTGCTCAACAATTCGCACAGGTGACCAATCCGCCACTTGACTCGATTCGTGAAGAGATTGTGACATCGCTCCAGGTGGGGTTGGGCCCGGAAAGAAACTTGTTGGCCGCGACACCAGAGCACGCCCGCCAAGTGTCATTATCGTTCCCCGTAATTGACAACGACGAACTAGCAAAGGTCATTCATCTTCAACAGGACGGTCGGCCCGTCACCCACACCATTTCGGGCTTGTATCGAATTGACGAGGGTGCCAAGGCCATGGAACAACGACTCGACCAGATGTGCAAGGAAGTCGATACAGCGCTCGATAATGGCGCAATGTTTGTCGTACTCAGCGACCGTGACTCCGATAAAGACTTCGCCCCAATCCCATCGCTTTTGATGTTGTCGGCAATTCACCACCACCTGATTCGAACCGGTCGACGCATGCAGTCGTCCCTGATTGTTGAGGCGGGAGACGTCCGAGAGGTGCATCACGTTGCGACACTGGTTGGGTTCGGTGCGTCGGCGATCAATCCTTACCTCGCGATGGAAACCGCAGAGTTGTTGGTTCGCACAGGTCGCATCCCCGAAATCACGCCCGAAGAGGCCGTCGCCAACATCATTTATGCGTTGGGCAAAGGACTTCTCAAAACTATGTCCAAAATGGGCATCTCAACCGTCGCGTCATACGCTGGCGCACAGGCATTCGAGGCCATTGGGCTCAGCACTGATGTCGTGAATCGCTATTTCACTGGAGTCACCAGCATTCTCGGTGGCGTGACCATGGACATCATCGCGGAAGAAACGCGTCAGCGCCACGATTTGGCCTACGGCAACCCATCGACCTTCCACGAAGTTCTCCCTGTAGGCGGAGAGTATTCATGGCGCCGCGAGGGGCCGCCACACTTGTTCAATCCCGAAACCGTGTTCAAGTTGCAACACGCCACACGAGAGAAGCGATATGACGTTTTCCGCGACTACACGAGAGCGGTGGATGAGCAAGCCGAGCGGCTGATGACACTCCGTGGACTTTTCCGATTCGTCGGCGGTCGCGACCCGGTGCCGCTCGATGAGGTCGAATCGGCCAATGACATCATCCGTCGTTTCTCTACGGGCGCAATGTCCTACGGTGCGATCTCCCAAGAAATGCACGAGACGCTGGCTATCGCAATGAATCGGCTTGGCGCTCGTTCCAATACCGGAGAGGGCGGTGAATCCGTCGAACGCCTGCTGGATCCAGAACGTCGAAGCGCGATCAAACAGGTCGCCAGCGGGCGATTTGGCGTCACGAGCATGTATCTCAC
Organism: Actinomycetota bacterium; assembly: GCA_009704225.1. The sequence continues at coordinate 2,361 of WLEN01000008.1, forward strand.
CCACGCCGACGACATTCAGATCAAGATGGCCCAAGGGGCCAAGCCGGGTGAAGGCGGACAACTTCCATCGAACAAGGTCTACCCGTGGATCGCGAGAACACGCATGGGTACACCTGGTGTCGGCCTTATCTCGCCACCACCCCACCACGACATTTACTCGATCGAAGATCTCAAACAACTGATCTACGATCTCAAGCGTTCGAATCCAACTGCGCGCATTCACGTGAAGCTCGTATCCGAGGCGGGGGTTGGTACGGTTGCCGCCGGAGTTGCCAAGTCCAAGGCCGATGTGATCTTGATTTCGGGACACGACGGTGGAACGGGAGCAAGCCCACTGTCATCACTCAAACACGCGGGTACGCCCTGGGAACTCGGGCTAGCGGAAGCCCAGCAAACTCTCATGCTCAACGACATGCGTGGACGAATCGTGCTGCAGGTTGACGGCCAGATGAAGACGGGTCGAGATGTCATCATTGCAGCGCTTCTTGGGGCAGAGGAGTTCGGGTTCGCTACTGCGCCCATGGTTGTGAGTGGGTGCATCTTGATGCGTGTTTGCCACCTCGACACGTGCCCGGTTGGTGTCGCGACGCAAAACCCGCTCTTACGAGAACGTTTCAGCGGTAAACCCGAATTTGTTGAAACCTTTTTTGAATACATCGCGGAAGAAGTGCGTGAGATTCTCGCGTCGTTGGGGTTCCGAAGCCTTGCTGATGCTATAGGTCACCGCGAGATTCTCGACGTGGACCGAGCTGTCTCTCATTGGAAGACGGAAGGACTCGACCTCACACCGGTGCTCGGTGGTGCCGTGTTTGCAGAGGATGCCGCGCGTTTCAACGTTGGTCAACAGGACCACGAACTCGAGAAACACATCGACCACACGTTCATTCGTGACGCCGCGGGAGCACTTGCGAACGGGACGCCCGTTTCGCTCACTGCCGAAATTCGTAACACCGACCGCGCGATTGGAACAATGCTCGGTCATTATGTGACTAAAGCACACGGCGCAGACGGTCTCGAACCAAACACCATCGACATCTCGCTGTCGGGTTCGGCCGGTCAATCCCTCGGAGCCTTCGTATCGCGTGGAATCACACTTCGACTCGTCGGTGATTCCAACGATTACGTCGGTAAGGGACTCAGTGGTGGTCGAGTCATTCTGCGCCAACCCCACGAATCAACCTTTAGGTCCAACGACAACATCATCGCGGGAAATGTCGTCGGATACGGTGCGACGAGTGGTGAGATGTTCATCGCGGGGGTTGTCGGCGAACGATTCGGAGTGCGTAACTCAGGCGCAACGATCGTTGTCGAGGGCACCGGCGACCACGCGCTTGAGTATATGACTGGTGGTTATGCTCTGATTCTCGGTTCGACCGGTCGCAATCTGGGAGCTGGAATGAGCGGGGGGTACGCCTACGTGCTCGACCTCAACGTCGCACTCGTGAACCAAGCGGCAATGTCGTCTGGCGAACTCGAACTTTCGGCCTTGACGGACGACGATGCAGCGTTCGTTTACGAGTTGCTCGCCACCCACGTAACCGAAACTGGATCTCTCTATGCGACGGCGCTCCTTGATGATTGGTCAATGACTCGCAATCGCATAACCGCGATTACGCCGCGAGACTTCCGTAAGGTCACCATCATCCGAAACGCTGCGCTCGACGCGGGTTCTGACCCCGATAGCGATGGCGTGTGGGCCGAAATCATGGAGGTGACCGGTGGCTGACCCCCGAGGATTCCTGAAGACAACGGCCCGCGAAACGCCCGAACGTCGGCCCGTGTCAATTCGATTGCGAGACTGGAAAGAGGTCTACGCCGAGCGCGTATCGGGCCAAATTGAACGCCAAGCAGGACGATGCATGGACTGCGGCGTCGCGTTCTGCCACCAAGGCTGTCCTTTGGGTAATCTCATCCCCGAATTCAACGATCTGGTGCACCGCGACGAATGGCGCGCCGCGATTGAGCGACTCCACGCGACGAACAACTTCCCCGAATTCACAGGGCGTCTCTGCCCGGCGCCGTGCGAATCGTCGTGCGTTTTGGGCATCAACCAGCCCGCCGTCACGATTAAGCAGTCCGAACTCGCGATCATCGATATCGCCTGGGAAAAGGGATACATCAACCCCGTTCTACCCGACCGACTGACCGGAAAGACCGTCGCAATCGTTGGTTCAGGACCGGCGGGTCTCGCCGCGGCTCAACAACTCACTCGAGTTGGTCACACTGTTGCCGTCTATGAACGCGATGATCATGTCGGAGGGCTGCTCCGCTACGGAATTCCGGATTTCAAATTGGAAAAGCATCACATCGACCGCAGAATTCAACAAATGAGTGATGAGGGGACTCGATTTAGAACCGGCGTCTCGATTGGAACTGATGTCACGTGGCAAGAACTTCACGAGAGGTATGACGCGGTCATCGTGGCGACTGGCGCGCCGGTTGGGAGGGACTTGCCTATCAAGGGTCGAGAACTGTCCGGGATTCACTTCGCGATGGATTTCCTTGTTCCGTCAAACCGAGCGGTTGCAGGGCAAACCCCAGTTGGTCACATTGATGTCAGCGGTAAGAACGTCATCATCCTTGGAGGCGGCGACACAGGCGCTGACTGTCTCGGAACCGCTCTTCGGCAAGGCGCGACAAGTGTCACAACTCTCGCGATCGGCAAACAGCCACCACTAGAGCGTCCGACAACCCAACCGTGGCCGATGGATCCGAATCTCTTCGAAGTTCAGTCCGCCCACGAGGAGGGTGGAGTCCGCTCGTATCTCGCCTCGACCCTCGAATTTGTCGGCAACGAGCGCGGTGAACTCATAGGTCTTGTCGTCGCAGAAACCGAATTCGTCGATGGGCAAAGACGCCCAAAGATAGGCACCGAGACGACGCTTCCCGCAGACGTCGTGCTTCTTGCACTCGGCTACACGGGAATCGAATCGGATGTCATCGTGGAACAACTTCACATAGAAATGTCTGCGCGCGGCACGGTTGCCCGCAATCGAACCTACGACACGAACGTTCCTGGAGTTTTTGTCGCTGGTGATGCTGGTCGCGGAGCGTCGCTGATTGTGTGGGCGATAGCTGAGGGCCGCGCCGCTGCGGCTCGAGCTGACGAGTATCTCCGTGGCCGCACTACTCTTCCCGTCCCGGTCACTGCACATGACGCCCCGATACACTTCTAACGAAGTCCAAACACCACGACAAAGGACACCATGAGACGCGCAAAGATTGTTGCCACGCTGGGTCCGGCAACGAACAGTTACGACACTATTCGAGCCGTGGTCGAGGCCGGTGTCGATGTTGCTCGGATGAACCTCAGCCACGGCACCTACGAAATTCACGAAGAGGTTTTCGCCAACATCAAAAAGGTTGCGTCAGACCTTGGTAAGCCTGTTGCCGTGCTGGTTGACCTCCAGGGTCCCAAAATTCGTCTCGGGAAATTTGCAGATGGACCCCATGATCTCGCAATTGGTGACATTTTTACCATCACGACGGAAGACATCGAAGGTACGAAAGACATCTGCGGAACGACGTTTAAAGGATTACCTCACGACGTCGCCGCGGGGGACACGCTACTCATCGACGACGGGAAGGTGAACGTCAAGGTTCTCGACACCGATGGCGTTCGAGTTCGAACCGAGGTCGTCGTTGGTGGAACTGTCTCAAACAACAAGGGAATCAACCTGCCGGGTGTCGCTGTCAACGTTCCTGCTCTCAGCGAAAAGGATGAGGACGACTTGCGATGGGGCCTGCGGATTGGCGCCGATTACATCGCGCTCTCGTTCGTCCGAAGTGCATCCGACGTCACGCGTGTGCACGAGATTATGGCGGAAGAGGGGATTCGCCTTCCCGTCATCGCCAAGATTGAAAAGCCGCAGGCCGTCGAAGCAATCGACGAAATCGTTGATGCTTTCGACGCGATCATGGTCGCTCGCGGAGACCTTGGCGTCGAACTACCGCTTGAACAAGTTCCGTTGGTTCAAAAGCGCACTGTTGAAGCCGCCCGTCGCATGGCGAAGCCCGTTATCGTCGCGACGCAAATGCTCGAGTCAATGATTACTTCTCCGGTCCCAACACGTGCTGAGACGTCCGATGTGGCCAACGCAATTCTTGACGGAGCGGACGCTGTGATGCTCTCGGGTGAAACCAGTGTGGGCGCTTTTCCCGCAATCACCGTTGCCACGATGGCACGAATTATCGAGAATACGGAGGAACACGGTCTCGAGCGCATCCTTCCGCTTGGCACGAAACCCCGCACCCAGGGTGGGGCGATAACACTCGCAGCGGCCGATGTCGCCGACTTCGTCGAAGCGAAGTACGTCTGCGTGTTCACCGAATCCGGAGACTCTGCGCGACGAATGTCACGGCTCCGATTCCGCATTCCGATGAAGGCATTTGCCACAAACGAAGCGATCCGTCGTCGTATGGCACTGTATTGGGGAATCACCTCCTACCTAGTGGCCCCGGTTACGCATACCGACCAGATGTTCACCGAGGTGGATGAGTCGCTACTCGCCGAGGGATTGGCGGTGAAGGGGGATAAGGTCGTCGTGATCTCTGGGTCTCCTCCAGGGGTAGCTGGGTCGACGAACGATATTCGTGTTCACGTCGTCGGCACCGAGATGCCCAAGCACTAGCGAATTGGGAAAGGGCGAGGAATAGTCCCCGCCCTCTCGCTGTGCCGGATGTGGGACTTGAACCCACACGCCCTTCCGGACAAAGCATTTTGAGTGCTTCGCGTCTGCCATTCCGCCAATCCGGCTACAGGTGAAAACGATACCGTAGGCTGAACGCGTGAGTGAAACCGTATCCCGTCGAGTTGTTGTCGCAGAGGACGAGGCGCTCATCCGAATGGACATCGTCGAGGTCCTGCGCGAAAACGGTTTTGATGTCGTCGGTGAGGCAGCGGATGGTGAAGCAGCGATTGAACTGACTCGCGAACTTCGTCCCGACCTAGTTGTCATGGACATCACAATGCCGAAAATGGACGGGTTGACCGCGGCCGAGGCAATCGGTAAAGAACGCCTTGCGCCGGTGGTGATGCTCACCGCTTTTGCCCAACCCGAATTCGTCGCTCGCGCGGTCGAGGCTGGTGCTATTGCGTACGTCGTCAAGCCGTTCACGCCGGAGCGCCTCTTGCCGCAGATCGAGGTCGCGTTGTCGCGTCACCAAGAACTCCTTGCGGTCGAGGCCGAGGTGACCGACGCGCTCGAGAGGCTCGAGACGCGGAAAATTCTTGATCGGGCAAAGGGATTGCTGCAAGAGAAGATGAAGTTGACAGAACCGGAAGCGTTCCGCTGGATTCAGAAGGCCTCAATGGACCGTCGATTGACGATGACCGAAGTGGCTCAAGCGGTCATTGAACAGCTGAACCCCTCGCCTTAGAGTTCGCCAGCGGCGATGTGGGGCATGTTCCCGTAGGTCGCGGTCACTTCCGTCACGATGACTCTGTATCCCTTGTACCAGCGGTCCACCTGGCTCTTTGCCGTTCGGTGATCGCTAAATCGTCCGAGTTTGGTGAGAGCCGACATGTCGGCAAAATAGTAGATTGCGTTGATTGTGAGCCCGTCCTTGGACTCCCAACGGTCCGTACCCAAAAAGCCAGGTATTGATTTCGCGTCGTCGTCAATAGCGGCGTCAAGCCGGTGGAACTCGTCGTCGTAATCGCCTGGTTCGAAGATGAACTGAGCGGCAATCATCGGTCACGCAACAAGTTCGTGATTCGAACGGTCGACAGTCGTTCACCTGCGTCGTTTGTCACGATGATCTCGTGAACACAAATGGTCTTTCCGAGCGATATGGCGGTGCACGTTCCGGTGACCCAGCCCTCGGCGATGCTCTTCGTGTGCGTGGCGTTGATGTCGATCCCGACCGCGTAACGACCTGCGCCGGCATGCACAGCTGCGGCGACACTTCCGAGCGTTTCCCCGAGAACTACATGCGCGCCGCCGTGCAGGATTCCCACAACCTGACGGTTTCCTTCAACGGGCATGCGCGCGACGGAGCGTTCGGCGGAGATTTCGAGGAGTTCTATTCCCATCTTTCGCGTCAATTCGCCACCGCCCGTCGAAAATCGCTCTTGCAATTCGGGGTGAAGGTTGTCGAGTACTCCCACAGTGCAATCCTTCCGTCGGCGACGCTCGGTAGGCTAATGCCGTGAGCGACACGGAAAAGCCTACCCTTCTGGTTATTGATGGTCATTCACTTGCTTTTCGTGCCTTTTATGCGCTGCCGCTCGAGTCGTTTCAGACCTCCGGTGGGCAGCACACTAATGCGATTCATGGCTTCCTATCGATGTTCCTCACGATCCTGCAGGCGGAGAAACCGACACACGTCGCCGTCGCCTTCGATATCTCGCGATATTCGTTCAGAACTGCCGAATACCCGGAATACAAGGGGACTCGTGGCGAAACCCCACCCGAGTTCATCGGGCAGGTTCCCTTGCTCCAAGAAGCCCTGCGTGCGATGCGCATCGAGACGATGCAAATGGAGAACTACGAGGCGGACGATATCCTCGCGACACTGGCGACCAAGGGAGAAGCCGCCGGTCTGGAAGTGTTGGTGGTTTCCGGTGATCGCGACACCTTCCAACTCGTCACCGAGAAGGTCACCGTCTTGTACCCAAGCGCGCGTGGAGTGTCAGAACTCAAGCGGTACACCCCGGCAGCGGTCGAAGAACGATACGGGATTCGTCCTGATCAATATCCAGACATCGCGGCGCTGGTCGGGGAGACGTCGGACAATCTGCCCGGTGTCGACAAAGTCGGGGAAAAGACCGCGGTCAAATGGATTCAGCAATACGGTTCGCTCGACGAGGTGCTCGCTCACCGTGACGAGATCGGTGGCGTCGTTGGGAACAACTTGCGCGAACAGATTGGAAATGTCGAACGAAACGCACGACTCAACAAACTCGTTCGTGACCTTGAACTACCCGTTCCCTTGGACGAACTTGTTCGTCGCCCAATTGAACCGACCGAGGTGGTTGAGGTATTCGACCGTCTTCAGTTCCGGTCCCTCAAGCAACGAGTTCTGCAGTTTGGCGGTATTGCAGCAGATGCAACGATGGCCACACCAGAAAGCGCACCGATCAAGCCGCTCCGCGAGCAGGTCCCCGCACCCGTTCCGCGACACATGGGTGACGAAGAACTCGCAAAGTGGCTGAAGGACAGCGCTGATTCACGAATCGGGCTCTTCATCGAACGGGGAGATGACGGCTTCGCCATCGGTCTCGCCACGCACGACGTGAGCGTGAGGTCCGTTCGGGCGAGTGACTCGCTCGATCATGTGGCATTTGACGCCTGGCTCGCCAGTCCGAGCCCCAAAATTGTGCACGACGGCAAGGCGCTTGGTCATCTGCTCGCGGAGTTCGATCTCTCGCTCGGCGGAATTGTTCGCGACACCCGAGTAGCTGCGTGGCTTCTTGACTCGTCGACCAAATCACTCGCTTTGGTTGATGTCGCCCGGTCGCTTACAGGGCTCGACGTGCCCGTTGCCGACCCGAACGAACTCGTTCCCTCGGTCGACCCGTCCAGTACGGCGACAACCGCCTGGATACTCACTCAACTCGATTCGGAATTAGAAGGACGCCTCGACGAGGGCCAACAGTCCATCGAGCGTGAAATCGAGGTCCCGCTTATTCCGATACTTCTCGACATGGAACGAGTGGGAATTGCCATGGATGCGGCCATTCTTGACGACATTTACGCTCGTTTGACGTCAACCGCGGACGCGAAAGCAAGCGAACTGTTTGCCATGATCGGCTCAGAAATGAACCTGTCGTCGCCGAAGCAACTTCAAGAAGTGCTATTTGAAAAATTGGGGATGCCCAAAACGCGTTCGACGAAAACCGGCTACTCCACGGATGCAGCGTCCCTCGCGGACTTGCAGGCGTCAAACCCCCACCCATTCCTTGACGGCTTGCTCGAGCATCGAGAACAGACAAAGCTCGCCCAAATCGTCGAGGTTTTGCGCAAGAGTATCCAATCCGACGGGCGGATTCACACGAGCTACGATCAAACCGGCACGACAACCGGTCGGCTATCATCCTCGGAACCAAACCTCCAGAACATCCCCATTCGCAGCGACGTCGGTGCTCAGATTCGAGCCGCGTTCATCTCTGACTCCTCGCACGAGCGACTTCTCACTGCTGACTATTCGCAAATTGAAATGCGTATCATGGCCCACTTGTCTGGTGACGAAGGTCTCATCGAGGCGTTCAAGTCAGGGGAGGACCTTCATCGCTTTGTCGGAGCGAAAGTGTTCGGTGTTGATCCGGTCGATGTCACGCCCGCCATGCGATCGAAGGTCAAAGCAATGTCGTACGGCCTCGCGTACGGTCTATCTGCCTTCGGTCTCGCCAAACAGCTGCGTATCGACAACAAAGAAGCCAAATCGCTCATGGCCGACTATTTCGCTCGCTTCGGTGGCGTGCGCGACTACCTTCGATCTGTAGTCGAACAGGCGCGTAAGGATCTCTTCACCACGACGGTGTTCGGTCGAAAGCGGCAATTTGGTGACCTCGCGAGTTCAAATCGCCTCGTGCGGGACAACGCAGAACGAGCCGCCCTCAACGCGCCGATTCAGGGGACGTCGGCCGACATCATGAAGATCGCGATGATTCGAGCGGTCGAGGGCCTTCGCAATGCGTCGTTATCTTCACGACTTCTGTTGCAGGTTCACGACGAACTCATTTTCGAAGTTTCGCCGGGTGAGACCGATCAGCTTCGGATTGTCATCGAAGAGGCGATGGAACACGCGGTCGCTATTTCTGTTCCGCTTGACGTTCAGATCGGACTTGGATTGTCGTGGAAAGAAGCCGGTCACTAGGCTTCTGGCATGACCGAAAAACGACCGACAACCGCTGTTGACCGAATCGCCGAACAATGGGTGGACAAACTCTGTGAGTTGGATCCAGATTTCCGCATTTGGCTCGGTCGAGACGGGGATGTCACCGAGTTTGCTGACTACTCTCCGAACGGTCACGAGGCCTACGACTTAGAGGTTCGTTCGACTCTGAACGCCCTGCGATCGGCCGATGCAGTGGATGATGTCGATCGAGTGACCAAGCTGGACCTCACCGGCGACCTCGAACTAGCGCTAGAACTGAGTGAATCCAAGTGGCACTTGCGCGACCTCAACAACATCGCTTCTCCCGCACAGGGAATCCGAGATGTGTTCGATCTCATGCCAACAGATGGTGTCGAGGCGTGGGAGACGATTGCCGCGAAGCTCGGAAACGTCTCTTCTGCGCTCAGTGGCTACCGCCAAACTCTCGCTGAAGGTATCCGTCAAGGATTAGTTCCTGCACGACGACAGATTGTTGAGGTCATCGCGCAGGCAGAGCGCAACGGGGGACCAGAGGGCTTCTTTGTTGACTTTGCCGCAAACGCCGCGCCGAACGACTTGCCCGATTCGTTGCGCGCCGACCTGCGCACGGCAGCTGAATCTGCGCGTCTCGCCTACCTCGAATTCGCAACGTTCCTCCGTGACGATCTTGCCGTGGCATCCCACGAACACGACGGTGTTGGTCGTGACGTTTACGGCCTGCATTCCCGTCACTTCCTCGGCGCGACCGTTGACCTCGACGAAACGTACGAGTGGGGTATCGACGAGCTCGCCCGAATGAGGTCGGAGCAAGAAGCAATCGCGAAGCGCATCTCGGGTGGATCCGTGGCCGACGCGGTCGCCGCTCTGGACAACGATCCTGCCCGCAAGATTCACGGTACCGAGGCGTTACAGGCCTGGATGCAAAAGCTTTCGGACACTGCGGTCCGCGAATTGGGCAAGGAACACTTCGACATCGCCGAACCGATGCGCAAACTTGAGTGCCATATTGCCCCGACTAAGGAGGGCGGGATCTATTACACCGGCCCGTCCGATGACTTCTCGCGAGCCGGCCGGATGTGGTGGAGTGTGCCCGAGGGTGTCACCGAGTTCGACACGTGGCGCGAAACGACAACGGTCTATCACGAGGGCGTGCCGGGGCACCATTTGCAAATCTCACAAGCGGTCTATAACTCGGCAGAGCTCAACACGTGGCGACGACAATTAGCCGGCTCGTCGGGTCACGCAGAGGGTTGGGCGCTCTATGCCGAACGGCTCATGGTAGAACTCGGATATCTTGACGATGACGGAGACCGTTTCGGCATGCTGGACGGTCAGCGCATGCGCGCTGCGCGGGTCGTTCTCGACATCGGTGTGCACCTTGGGAAGAAGCGACCCGATGGGAAAGGCGTCTGGGATGCGGATTTCGCCTACGATTTCATGCGCGACAACGTTCTCATGGAGGACGAGTTCGTTCGGTTCGAAGTCAATCGTTACCTGGGGTGGCCAGGACAGGCCCCGTCCTACAAGATCGGCCAGCGCATCTGGGAAGATCTCCGAGCGGAGTCCGAGCGCCGTGAGGGTAGTTCGTTCTCGCTATCCGCCTGGCACAAACGCGCCCTCGATATCGGCGGGACAGGTCTCGACACCCTTCGCACCGCCGTGCTGGGGGACTGGTAGCGGTTGCGAACCCGCGATAGCGGGCGTTAGACTTGAGTGTTGCCGACCGGCAGCACATCCCTGTCCGCCGCCCGCGTGAAGAGATTTGCGTGGGCATTATTTATGCCCCACTGGAGCAC
>WLEN01000080.1 GCA_009704225.1 Actinomycetota bacterium
GCTCGTCCCCTTTAGGCACGTACGATAAGCGCATGCGCATCGAATCAACCTCCGACTCGAACGGTCACGCCGTTGGCCTCCCCGTTTCCTCTCTCGAACCAGCGGAACGCCCGAGTGGCGCGACGTTGACAGGCTCGCGAGTTCGACTCGAACGCCTCAGTGCCGAACAGCACGCGTCGGATTTGTTTCACGCGCTGCAGTCCAATCCCGCGGGAACCATGTGGACGTATATGCCGCACGGTCCGTTCGAAACCGAGAGCGATTTCATCAAATGGGTGTCGAGTATCGACAACGCGACCGATCCCCTTTTCTATGCCATCATCGACCTCGCCACGAATAAGTCGGTTGGTATCGCATCGTATTTGCGCATCGATACGCAAAACCGCACCGTGGAGGTTGGGTGGCTGACGTTTTCGGAACAACTGCGTCGAAGCGCCGCCGCGACCGAAGCGATGTACCTCATGGCGACGTATGCTTTCGAACTCGGATATCGACGCTACGAATGGAAGTGCAACGCGCTCAACGCGCCATCCATTGCCGCGGCAGAACGACTCGGTTTCAGTTTCGAGGGGGTATTCCGAAACGCGGTCATCGTCAAGGGACACAATCGGGATACGGCGTGGTTTGGGTTCACTGACGGCGACTGGCCCGCAATCAAACAAGCGCACGAAACTTGGCTCGACGCGTCGAACTTCGACGAGGCGGGGAACCAGAAGTCGAGCCTTCGCGACTTGACTGCCCCGTTACGTCATTCCGCGTGGCCAACGCTCACCGTCGAACGCTAACCCGAAAACTACTACACGGCGTGACTGTTTACCTACAGCGCTCAATTCCCTATGATTTTCCTATGATTGGAAACTTCTAACGCCACCCACAGACCAGTCGGCGTCGCGGATCACCGCGGCGCCGACTGCTTTTCTCGGGCCGTTCCCGACATCCGATATCCTTGACCAAACAACACTGTAAAGGGCTTCAATCATGCTGATGACGATAACCGTTGCTATTTTCGTCATCGCCTACATTCTTATCGCGACCGAAAAAGTCCCGCACTATTTGGTCACGTCCGTCGGCGCGATTGCGGTGTTAGTTATCGGAGCCGTTGATCCCCTCACAGCCCTGACAGATCACCACATGGGGATTGACTGGAATGTCATCCTTTTGCTGTTTGGAATGATGCTTCTCGTCGGCGGGCTTCAAACCACTGGACTATTCGAATATCTGGCCGCACAGGCGGCCGATGTCGCACGCGGAAACCCTCGCGTGACGCTCTTGTTGATTCTGGGCATCTCTGCACTGACCAGTACGCTTTTGCCCAACCTCACTATTGTGATGTTGATAGCTCCTGTGGCGATCAGCCTTGCGCGCACGCTATCCGTATCGCCCGTTCCCTTTGTCCTTGCCACCATTATCGGCAGCAATGTCGGCGGCGCGGCAACACTCATTGGCGATCCGCCCAACCTCATTATCGGCAGTCGAATTGGTATCGAATTCATGCCCTTCCTGGCCGTGATGGGGCCGATTGCACTCATCGGGCTTGTTGTCACCGCCCTGTATTTCGTGGTCGCTTATCGCCACGCCTTGCCAAACCGAAAGGTTGACCGACAACGAGCGGTAGACCTCGATGAGGCGTCAATTCTGCGAAACATTCCGACGCTCGTGATCGGTCTCATTCTTCTGGCAATTGTCGTTGGGTCGTACATCGCTGGCTCGCTCGCCGGTTTACCGCCGGCCTATGTCGCGTTGACGGCAGGAGTCCTCACAGCTATTGTTTCTCGCGCACCACTGTCTAACGTCGTGGCGTCGGTAGAGTGGAAGACGCTGGCATTCTTTGCTGGACTGTTCATCCTCGTAGGGGCACTCGTGTCTGTAGGAGCACTCCGCATCTTGTCGACGTGGCTGATCTCCATTGTTGGAACCGACATTCCGACAATTAGCGTGATTCTGCTCGGATTTTCCGGGCTCGTTTCGGGAATCGTCGACAACATTCCCTATGTCACCAGCATGATTCCCGTCATCGCCGACATGAACAATGCGCTCGGCTTGGTTGAGCCGTCGGTTCTGTGGTGGGCACTCGCTACCGGCGCTGATTTCGGCGGAAACCTCACGGTCGTTGGAGCCAGCGCAAACATCGTCGGTGTTGCAATCGCGCATCGTGAAGGTGTGAAGATTTCGATGTGGGACTTTGCAAAAGTCGGTATCCCCGTAACCGTGTTGACTCTCGTTGCGACGGTTCCGTACTTTCTGTTCGTTCTCGTTTAACCTGCCACGAATAGCTGTGCAGCAAGGTGCGCATCTAGGGCAACACTTCCGTGTGCGCCAGCGACAACGTATTGGCCACCCGCGACCGTCACCGAAACTCCACTCCCGGGGACAATCCCCGTGGCCGCACACGACTGAAGCAACCCCTCGTCTGCTTGAATTCCCTCGCCAATTGCGGTCACCGTCATCCGGGTTCCGTCGGGACATTCCGTAGCCGGCTTTCCGTGGACGAACGGATTGGATGTGCGCCCGATCAGTTCGAGCCCGGGGATTGGGTTGCCGTAGGGGTCACTGTCGAGATTGGTGAGCAAAGCGGCAAGTTTCTGTTCGGCAGCATCACCGAGGACGTGTTCCCAGCGACACGCTTCTTCGTGGCAGTCCGCCCAATCGAGTCCTAGGACATCGAACAAGAATCGTTCCGTGATTCGGTGCTTCCTCATGACGGCAACCGCGAGGCGGCGGCCCTCTGGGGTGAGTTCGACGATGCGATTTTCGTCAAGGTGCAACAAGCCGTCCCTTTCGAGCCGCGACACAGTTTGTGACACAGAGGGCATCGCCTGCTCAAGGCGTTCCGCGAGGCGAGCGCGAAGGGCGGGCTGTCGCTGCTCTTCGAGCTCAAAGACGACTTTGAGATACATCTCGGTCGTGTCAATCAAATCGGACATGCCCATCACCTCCCCTCGACAAAAATACCGTTCGCTGTGGATAATTTGCGACACGAGTTCGTGTGGAGTGGTGAGTTATCTCCCATGACATATTCACCCACCCGCCGTTTCCTCATTGCAATCGGCGAAATCCTTTTAATCACCGCCACTTCGCTGAGCCTGCCGTTATGGCCGACACAACCCGCAAGCGCAACAATCGCGTCACCTGGAAGTCTCTCGTCCACGAGTGCTCCTGCAGGAATCATCATCAACTCGCCATGGGTGGTCGACGCTTCGGGAACGGAATGGGCATATGGCACGACGAGTGCGTCCATGGGAACACTGATCTCGAGAAATCGAACGACCGGCGTATTCACGTCGAGGGCGATCACCGCCGGAGACGAAGGGTCGATAGCAGGTCTCTATTCACCTCTGACCAACGTGGCTGTTTTTAGCAGCCACCGGACGGGTTTGGGAAACCGAATCACTACATTCGACCTGACGACTGGGACTCGAATCTCGAGCCGAACACTGGCAGCCGACGAGACGCTTATTCGCGCGTTGGCGTTCAACTCAGCCGCAGACTCCTACATCATCGGCACAAACCAAAATCCGGCAAAGATCATGAAGTTCGATACCTCCACCGGAAGCATGGAATACAGTTCCAAATTGGCAACGGGTCTCAAAGAAATCACCGCATTCATCGCAGACGGCAACGATTTACTCGCGGCGGTCAATACGAATCCGATCAAATTGGTCTCCGTCACGCGGAACAAACTTATTGTCGGCTCGGTGGTGGCACTTCCCGCAGAGACGCCGACGTTGATGGACCCGGTTGTGGTGGGGAACACCGCCTACCTGGGTACTGATGCAACTCCTGGTCGAATCACGGCGATTGATATCCCGACCCAAACAGTGATCGGATCGGCAACGTTGAACACTGGGGAAATCGGGGCGCGCAATCTTGTGGTCGACGACTCAACCGGAACGTTGTACGCGACGACCGACAGTCCAGCAGGACCGCGGATTGCATCGTTTCGACTGACCGATTTGAGTCGACTAGGAACGACGCAGCTCAGCGCGGGATTATCGGCAACGTCACTGTGGTTGTCCGGTGGGACACTCGGCGCCGGTTTCGCGGGAACACGGGGTGTCGAGACTTTTACCGTTGCGCCCGAACCAAATGCGCCTGTCATCACGGGAATCCAAGAATCGGACTCGTCGCTGATCGTCGCGTGGAATTCCGGTGGGTCAGTCGAACCGATTCTCGAATACACCGCGTCCGCTACCGCTGGGTCATCTTCGGCGTCGTGTTCATCAAACGGAACCACGTGCACAATTCGAGACTTGAACAACGGAACCACCTACTCGGTCTCGGTCGTCGCACGCTCTGCCGCCGGGGTAAGCCAGGTAACACTGACCTCCGGTATGCCAAGGACCGTTCCGGATGCGCCAACGACCCCGCTCGTGACACGAGGCAATACCGCCGTCACGGTGACGTGGACACCTCGTGGCGACGGTGGTGTGCCGATAACGGGTTACCGGGCGACGGCATCCCCCAGTGGGAAAACGTGCGAGTCGACCGCAGAAACTTGCACCATTTTCGGATTACCCAATGGGATTCCGCAAACAATTCAGGTTGTTGCGCACAATTCAGTAGGA
>WLEN01000081.1 GCA_009704225.1 Actinomycetota bacterium
CTCGGTAACGACGCCCACCAGGCTGGTTCATACAACAAAGCTGGCTACATGCGTTTTGACTTTGCGTGGAACCAGGGATTATCGGCGGCTACTCGATCCGAGATTGAAAACATCGCAAACAATGCGATAACCGACAACCTCGACGTTGTCACACGGGTCATGTCTCTTGACGAGGCAAAAGAGTCCGGTGCGATGGCCCTGTTCGGAGAAAAGTATGGGGATTCGGTGCGCGTTGTCGACATTGGCGGCCCCTGGTCTCGCGAATTGTGTGCCGGCACCCATGTCTCGCGATCGAGCGAAGTCGGACTCATCAACCTGATTGGCGAATCCAGTATCGGTTCAACCAATCGACGCGTTGAAGCCCTCGTCGGCACGTCGGCGTTTGAATCATTCGCGGGTGAGCGTGCGCTTGTTGCGGAATTGTCCGCGAACCTCAAGACACCGAAAGAAGCGCTACCGGCAAGAATTGCCGAACTCATTGAACAACTGAAGAGAGCCGAGCGCGCGATTGCTCAGTATCAAGCAGCTGGCGTTCGCGAACGAGTACCCGCACTGGTTGCTGAGGCCTCGACAATCGGTTCCGTAACGACGGTCGTTTCGACGGTTGGTTCGTTGGATTCAACCGACGCTCTGCGCCAGCTGGTCTCCGATGTCCGCGATCGACTTGGTTCGGTCGTAGGCGTTGTCGCGCTCGGTGCAGAGATTGACGGCAAGGCTGCTGTCATCGTCGCAACAACCCCAGACGCACGCAGTTCAGGTCTTTCCGCAGGAACGCTCGCGAAGCGCGCGGCGACAGTTCTCGGCGGTGGTGGGGGCGGACGTGACGATGTCGCTCAGGGCGGAGGCGCCGACCCGGCATTGATCCAGTCGGCACTCGACGACATTCGTGCGGCGCTCGGAGCCTGAAAAATGCGCACTGGCACGCGAATTGGCGTTGATGTGGGCACGACCCGCGTGGGTGTTGCGCGTAGTGACGCTCTCGGCCTGATGGCGGTCCCGGTGGTGACGCTACCGAGGGCGAGGGCAATCGAAGAATTGGGCCACTTAGCGACAGAATATGACGCCATTGAATTTGTGTGCGGACTCCCGCTTTCACTCGATGGCTCGGACACGGCTTCCACTCTGGACGCCCGACAGTTCGCGATCGAGCTTTCCGCCGCAACCGGTGTGGCTGTTCGGCTCGTTGACGAACGGTTGACCACGGTCGCAGCACAGCACGCGCTTCACGACGCGACGCACTCGACAAAGTCGGGTCGAGCAATGATTGACCAAGTTGCGGCCACAATCGTGCTCGACAGCGCGCTGAATGCTGAACGGGCTGGCAATACACTGGGTGAAACGGTAGGAGAATCATGAGCGAGACACGTCGTGAAGTACGTACGAAATCATCGAGACGCGGCTGCGGCGTTATCGCTATTGTTCTCGTCGTTATCTTGGCCATCGGCGCCGGTGGCGCATGGTTTGCGTGGAGTAATTATGAGCCAAAAATTCGTGAGATTTTGGGATTATCCGCCGAGAATGACTTCGCTGGTACTGGCATCGCCCCCGATATCCAAATCACCATCGAACAGGGCGAATACGGCGACGTCATCGCACAGAAGCTCGTGGATGCGGGCGTCACGAAGTCTTTCGACGCGGTGTATCGACTACTACTCGCTGATTCGTCCATCGTTTTCACGCCCGGAAGTTACACGCTCAAAACTGAGATGAGTGCGGCGTCAGCCATTGCGATTTTGAGCGATGCGGCGAACCGCATCACGCTCAAGGCGACTATTCCAGAAGGCTCTGTTCTTTCATCGACGTTCGCCACTCTGAGCGAAGCAACCGGAATTCCAGTAGCGGAGTTTGAGGCGGCGACCGTCGATCCGACGGTATTCGGAATCCCGGCCAAGGCGCCATCAGTCGAAGGTTTCCTGTTCCCCGCGACCTACGAATTCGATCCCACTCAAAACGCGACCTCCATAATTCAGACCATGGTCGATGAAATGAATGCCCGACTCGATGCCCTTGGTGTCGAACCGGGCAAAAGATATACGGTTGTGACGTTTGCTGCACTCGTGCAACGCGAAGCGGGCAGTAACACCGACGATTTCGCCAAGATCGCCCGCGTATTTCAGAACCGACTGGACGCGGATTGGAACTTGGAATCAGACGCAACTGTCGCCTACGGGACCGGCAACCTCCACACGGTGTGGACAACCGACGAAGAGCGGGCTGACTCCGGAAACCTCTACAACACCTATGTTCATAAAGGTCTTCCCGTAGGTCCAATCGGCTTGCCGGGCGAAGTTGCCCTGGAAGCTGTCTTGGAACCAGCGGAGGGCCCGTGGTTCTTTTTCGTGCCGATCAACCTCAAGACCGGAGAAACCGTTTTTTCCGAGACCACCGCACAGCACGGCGCAGCCGTCCAGGAACTGCGGACCTGGTGTAGTGCCAGCGCTGCGAACGCCGCCTACTGTGACTAGGACCTTTGGAGTCGTTGGGAGCCCGATCGGCCATTCGCAATCACCAGCCCTTCATCGTGCGGCAATTTCGACTCTGGGTATTGATGCCGTCTATAGTTCAACCGAGGTCACCGGATCGGAACTTCAAGGGTTTCTTGACTCGCTCGACGACACGTGGACCGGATTGTCGCTAACGATGCCTCTCAAAACCGTCATCAGACCGATGCTCGCTCGGGAATGTGCCACTTCGAGATTGACGGGGGCGGTCAACACTGCTGTGCGCCGATCGGATGGCTGGGAGGGCTACAACACCGACGTGTGGGGAGCCGCAACTGCCTTGCGTCGGCAGTGGGGAACGGCATTCAGCAGCGCAATCCTTCTCGGTGCCGGGGCGACCGCGTCGTCCCTCGTCGTGTCACTTCGTGATCTTGGCGTGACGTCACTGGTTGTCGTCGCGCGCGACCTGAGTCGCACACACGATTTACAGAAACTCGGGCGTGAATTGGGAATAGATGTGCGTACTGCGCAATTTGGCGAATCACAAGAGTCAGCCGACATCGTGGTTAGTAGCCTTCCTGCGACGGTCATGCTCGCGCCTGAAACTCTTGGCAAACTGAATGCTGCTGCGCTGTTCGACGTCGTGTACGAGCCGTGGCCGAGCGCGCTTGGTCGGGAATGGGAACGACGAGGGCTCGAGTCGATCAGTGGCCTGCACATGTTGTTATGGCAAGCGGTGCGTCAAGCCCGAGTCTTCTACGGTGAATCGGTCGATGAACCCCTTCCGAACGAAGAACTCGTCGTGACCGCCATGCGCGCCGCGGTTGGTCTCTAACGAAGCGCCCTTCTGGAACAATAGAGACATGCGATGGCTGACTGCGGGTGAATCACACGGGCCAGAGCTCATCGGAATTGTCGAGGGGCTCCCGTCAGGCATTCGCGTGTCACTGGACGATATTCGCAGCGATCTCGCGCGTCGTCGACTCGGTTATGGCCGAGGTGCACGGATGAAGTTCGAAGCTGACGAGGTCTTCGTCTCGGGAGGCGTTCGACACGGACTAACCATGGGCGGGCCCGTCGCACTGCGTATCACGAACACCGAATGGCCCAAGTGGACCGAGGTGATGAGCGTCGAACCGGTCGACCCCGCGATTTTGAAGAGTGGTCGTGGCGCGGCGCTGACGCGCCCTCGTCCCGGCCACGCCGATCTCACCGGGATGCAAAAATACGACTTCGACGAGGCGCGTCCGGTGCTAGAACGTGCCTCGGCTCGCGAAACCGCGACTCGAGTGGCGTTGGGAGCCGTTGCCCGCGCGTTCCTCAGAGAACTCGGTATCGAAACAGTCGCACACACCGTCGCCATTGCTACCGTGGCGGTGCCAGAAGGCTCTCCTCTCCCGCGACCGTCTGACGTTGAGACCTTGGACGCCGACATGCTGCGCTGTTTCGATGACGCGACGTCCGTTCGCATGGTCGCCGCGGTAGATGGTGCTCATAAAGACGGCGACACGCTTGGTGGCGTTGTCGAGGTACTGGTCTATGGATTGCCTCCCGGACTCGGGTCATTTGTGCACTGGGATCGCCGACTTGACTCTCGCCTGGCAGGGGCTCTTATGGGTATTCAGGCAATCAAGGGGGTAGAGGTCGGTGACGGCTTCGAGACGACCCGCCGACCCGGAAGTGCCGCACACGATGAAATCGTTCAGGGCGATGGCCTCGAGCGGCTGAGCGATCGAGCGGGTGGCATTGAAGGTGGCATGAGCACCGGACAGGTCTTGCGCGTGCGGGCCGGAATGAAGCCAATCGCCACTGTCCCACACTCGTTGCGCACGGTCGACGTTGCGACAGGTGAAGAAACGACGGCACATCACCAGCGTTCCGACGTGTGTGCGGTGCCCGCGGCGGGGGTTGTTGCGGAAGCGATGGTTCTGCTTGTCGTCGCCGAGGCTGTCATGGAAAAGTTCGGCGGAGACTCGGTGGGAGAGACCCGACGCAACATGCAGTCCTACCTCGACGCGATTCCAGAATCACGACGGACCAAACAGGATCGCCCGTGACTCC
>WLEN01000082.1 GCA_009704225.1 Actinomycetota bacterium
ATAAGAAGCTGATTCGGACCGCCGCTCGATAATCCTGTGGACAGTGTGAGCACGATGAGGGCTAACGCGAAAAACTTCGGACATGTTCGTGATTGCCGAGCGAGGAAGCGCCAGCCTTGAGTTCATCGCAGCGTCCATCGCTCTTCTGGTGCCTATCGTCGCTTTGACGGCGACCACCAGTCAAATTGCGTCAGCAACCTTTGCGGCGACAACCGCCGCGCGGCATGGCGTGCGAGCGTTTACCCAAGCGGAATCAACGTCTGTCGGTCTGGAGCAGGTTCGCGCCATCACGTCGTTGATTATCGATGATCACGGTCTGACCGACAGCACGCCTGAATGGGAGCTTGATTGCTCCCGTAGGAACTGCCTGCAACGAGGATCTCGTGTCACAGTGACCGTCCACCTTGATGTGCCGTTGCGGTTTATCCCCGCCCTGCCCGGTATCGATATCGCGTCGCGCGTCACGGTATCCCGAAGCGCAACGGCTCGCGTCTCACTGACGTCGGTGAATCGATGAGCGAACGCGGTTCCCTCTTGCCCATGGTTGCGGGGCTGGTGGCACTGTGCGGCGTGGCGGTCGTCGGAATCATCGACTCGACTGATTTGGCGTTGACGCGAACGAGCCTTCAATCCACCGCCGACATGGCGGCGCTCGTCGGTGCCGAATCGTTCGATCCGCTTACCGCGCAATTCAATGGAACGTCGTTAGCGGTGCAGTTAACGGATGCCCAGGTTCGTCGTGCTGTGCGCGCTTTTGTTGCTGAGTCGAACGACGGGATTCGACTTGTCACTGCGTCTACGCCCGACTCGATGACCGCTCGTGTGACGCTCCGTTCCACGTGGTCCCCGCCTCTCGGTAACCAGTTCTTTCCGGTTCGAATCCAGATTGAAGCGACCGCCTCCGCACGGCCAAACATCGGGGCTCGAAGCGACGAAGGGTAGTCTGGAAATCTCATGATTTCGTTGGACGTTTCTGACCGCATCGCGGCACTTCGCTCGTCGTTCGCGGACATCGTCAGTGTCGTGGATTTGCCGGAACTGACGAATCGTATCGCCGAACTATCGGAGAAGGCCGGCGCGACCGACCTCTGGGACGATCAGGCATCGGCGCAGGCCGTGACCAGCGCTCTGTCGCACGCCCAGACCCAGCGCGACCTGGTGAACGATGTTCAGCAACGCCTGGACGACCTGGATGTCCTTCTCGACATGGCGAAAGAAGCCGGCGACGATGGCTCGGCAATCGAGGTTCTCAACGAACTCGCTGCCCTTGAATCGGTCATTGGCACGTTAGAGGTCCAGACTCTCCTCGACGGCGAGTACGACCCCTTGCCGGCAATTGTGACGATTCGATCCGGGGCGGGTGGTGTCGACGCCGCGGATTTCGCTGAGATGCTTCTGCGGATGTATCTGCGCTGGGCCGAACGACACAAATACTCGGCACGAGTGTTGGACACGTCATATGCCGAAGAAGCGGGAATCAAGAGTGCGACATTTGAAGTCGATGCCCCGTTTGCGTTCGGGACCTTGTCGGTCGAAGCGGGTACGCACCGCCTCGTTCGCATGAGCCCGTTCAACTCGGCTGGTAAACGCCAAACGTCTTTCGCCGCGGTCGAAGTTGTGCCACTCTTGGCGGCGACCGAATCGATCGACATTCCCGACTCAGACATTCGTGTCGACGTTTTCCGCTCGTCTGGCCCTGGAGGTCAATCGGTCAACACGACCGATTCGGCGGTTCGCATCACGCACCTTCCCACGGGAACCGTTGTGTCGTGCCAGAACGAAAAGAGTCAGATCCAAAACCGGGCCGCTGCACTCCGAGTTTTGCAGAGCCGCCTGCTGCTTATCCAAAAGGAAGAAGAAGCGAAAAAGAAGAAAGAGCTCGCGGGTGTCATCACCGCGTCGTGGGGCGATCAAATGCGTTCGTATGTTCTTGCGCCATATCAGATGGTCAAAGACCTTCGGACGAACCACGAAGTCAATAATCCACAAGCGGTGTTCGACGGTGACCTCGACGGGTTTATCGCGGCGGGGATTCGACACCGTAAACAGAAGACGCACTAGTCGGGCGAGTGTCGCTCCACGCTGGGTGAAAGCCCGCGCATAGGCTGAAGCCGATGATTCGTTTCGATGGTGTTTCCAAGGTCTATAAGTCGGGTAACCGACCCGCCTTGCACGACGCGACCCTTGAGGTAAAGCCAGGGGAGTTTGTATTTCTCGTCGGGGCTTCGGGTAGTGGCAAGTCATCGTTCTTGCGTCTCATCCTGCGCGAGGAGCGCTCGTCGACCGGAATCATCCACGTACTCGGCCAGGATCTCGGGCGCTTGTCGAATCGGAAAGTGCCGTCCTACCGCCGCAACCTTGGCGTGGTTTTCCAGGACTTCCGGCTTCTTCCGACCAAGACAGTGTTCGACAACGTTGCGTTCGCACTGCGCGTTCTCGGTCAGAGCGAGGCCTACATCTATGACGCCGTCCCCGAGGTTCTGGGGCTCGTCGGTTTGGGGAACAAGGAAAACCGACTTCCGCACGAGCTTTCCGGTGGGGAACAACAGCGTGTCGCAATCGCCCGCGCGGTGGTGAATAAGCCTGCGATTCTGTTGGCCGACGAACCGACCGGAAACCTTGATCCCGCGACATCTGCCGGAATCATGGACGTGTTGCGCAACATCAATGCCGCTGGAACGACTGTTCTCATGGCCACCCACGACACCGCGATTGTCAATGACATGAAGCGTCGCGTGGTCGAACTGAGCGACGGGCGAATCATCCGTGACGAAGCGGGTGGCCAATACCAGACGCGTGCTAATCCGATCTTTGTCGATGACTCGTTCCCCACCCGCGCGGATTCGCAGCCGATCGCAATCGAACCGATTGACTTTGACCCTATTCCGGCATTCGACCCCATGACGCCCACGAGCGAAGCGGTCGACCTGAGCTACCTCGATCGACTCGAGGAAGACCCGCTATGAAAATGAGTTTTGTCCTCATTGAGGCCTGGAATGGAGTTCGTCGGAACATCTCGATGGTCGTTTCGGTCATCTTGGTGACCCTCGTCTCGCTGACGTTCGTTGGGTCGGCCGCATTGCTGCAATTGCAAATCGGCAACATGAAGTCGTATTGGTATGACAAGGCGCAGGTCGCGGTCTATTTGTGTACACAGTATTCGACGCTCGGCGCGTGTGACCAGCAAGAGGCGAGTGCTGATCAGATCGCCGCGGTTCAAGCGCAACTGGATTCGGATACGCTCACGCCCTATATCGACAAGTGGTACTTCGAAAGCCATGACGACGCCTACACGAACTTCACGAAGCAGTTCAAAGGAAGCCCGGTCGTTGACCTTGTCACCCCAGACCTTTTGCCACAGACCTTCTGGGTGAACCTCAAAGACCCCACACAGGCGACCCTAGTTTTCGAGGCGTTGGGGGGCATGAGCGGCGTCGAGTCGGTCATCGACCAACGGTCGTACCTCGACGGAATATTTTCGATGCTCAACGCCGCGAGTCTGACGGCCGTTGGCCTGGCGGTGCTGATGCTCGTGGCTGCTGCGTTGCTCATCGCGACGACAATCCGCCTATCCGCATTCTCGCGTCGCCGCGAACTCGCAATCATGCGACTCGTCGGCGCGTCAAACTGGTTCATCCAAACACCGTTCATCGTGGAGGGCGTGGTTGCGGCGACAATTGGTTCAGTTCTCGCCTGTGGCGCTATCGCAGGCATTGTTGTCTTCTTCGTCGACGGATATCTCGCATCAGCACTGCCAACAACGTCGTTCATCACCCTCGCCGATGTCTGGATTGTGTTCCCCGGGTTACTCTTCGCCGGCGCGGTTCTCGCGGCGGCCAGCGCCTACGTCGCCATTTCCCGTTACCTTCGCGTCTAACCCGGATGTAAACTGGAGGGCTTGGACTCACCAGATGACCGGAAAGGGGGTGCGCCATGCCAAAGGAACTAGGCGAAAAAGTCGTTGCGACGAACCGCAAGGCGCGCCACGATTACCACATCGAGGACACGTTTGAGTGTGGTCTCTCACTGGTTGGTACTGAAGTCAAAGCACTGCGTTTGGGCAAGGCGTCACTTGTTGACGGCTGGGCGCAGATTGTCGACGGGGAAATGTGGATGGAGTCCGTTCACATCCCCGAGTACACGCAGGGCACGTGGACCAACCACGCGACGAGGCGCAAGCGCAAGTTGCTTCTGCACCGCGCTGAAATCATCAAGATTTCGCATCGCATTCACGACGGCGGGTACACGCTCGTTCCGCTGAAGATTTATTTCAAGGACGGCCGCGCCAAGGTCGAACTGGCCATCGCCAAGGGGAAAAAGGACTACGACAAACGTCACACCCTGCGGGAAAAGGAAGACAAGCGCGAAGCCGAGCGCGCGATGAAGTCGAAACGTCTGCGCGGGGAATAACGCAGGTCGGAAGTGCGTTCTATAATCGTGAAGCACCCGAAAGGGTTTTGATAACTCAACAGTGTGGAATGTGACTCGCCTCCC
>WLEN01000083.1 GCA_009704225.1 Actinomycetota bacterium
CCGAAACCGCAGCACCCGAACCGACAGTCGATTATCTCGCCTGCGCCGTTTCGGACGAAGGCTCGTGGAACGACAAGTCGTTCAACCAGTCGGTTTATGAAGGTCTCCAGAAGTCAGAAGCTGAACTCGGAGTTCAGATTGCGGATGCCGAATCGGCAACACCCGATGACTTCGCACCAAACCTTCAGGCCATGATTGACCAGGGCTGCGACCTCACGATCGCCGTCGGATTCAACCTTGTTGACGCAGTCAATGTTGCTGCTGAAGCAAACCCTGAAATGAACTTCGTCACGATTGACGGATGGTCGAACGGTGCAACGAACCTCAAGCCCGTCAACTACGCCATGAACCAGTCGTCGTACCTCGCTGGCTACCTCGCGGCAGCTCAGTCGACGACCAAGGTTGTCGGTACCTACGGTGGAATGCAGATTCCTGCCGTCACTGACTTCATGACCGGCTACTACTACGGAGCCATGGCGTGGGGAGCAGACAACATGACCGACGTCACGGTCGTTGGTTGGGACCCTGCAACCGAGACCGGTGACTTCATCGGTGACTTCGTCCCCAACTCGGGAACCTCGAAGACCATTGCTGCTGGCCAGATTGAAGCCGGCGCCGACGTCCTCTTCCCCGTTGGTGGCGACCAGTTCGGCGCAGTTTCCGAAGCCATCACCGAAGCCGGCATTGACGGACGCATGATCGGTGTCGACAAGGACATCGCCGCTACGTCGCCTGAGTACGCAGAATGGGTACTCACCTCGGCAGAGAAGCGCATGACCCTCGCAGTGTTCGACATCATCAAGGCGATCGCGATTGACGGCGGCACCTTCACGGGTGACGTCTACCTCGGTACGCTCGAAAACGGTGGAACGGCACTGTCGGCAATCACCAACTACTCCGGTGCAACCGCACAGGCAGATGTTGAAGCCAAGTTGGCAGAACTTCAGGCCGGCATCGTCGACGGGTCCATCAACCCGCTCGGTTAGGCTGTAAAAAGCTAAAGTCGGGGGTCGTCGAGACACTGTCTCGGCGGCCCCCGTCCCATTCTCTTCAAGGATGAATAGATGAAACTCGAACTCCGTGGAATCACCAAACGATTTGGATCGCTCGTCGCGAACGACCGGATCAATCTGGTGGTCAATTCCGGCGAGATTCATGCACTTTTGGGAGAAAACGGGGCGGGTAAATCAACGCTCATGAACGTCCTCTACGGTCTGTACGCGGCCGATGAAGGGGACATCGTGCTCGATGGTGTCGTTCGCAAGTTCAAAGGACCCGGCGATGCCATGACGGCCGGTATCGGGATGGTTCACCAACACTTCATGTTGATTCCTGTCTTCACCGTCGCAGAGAATGTGGTGCTCGGTCATGAGCCCACGGGTATCCTCGACACGCTTGATCTTGATTCGGCGCGCAAACTTGTTCGCGAAATTTCTGATCGATTCGGTTTTGAAATTGACCCCGACGCGCTGGTTGAGGACCTGCCTGTCGGCGCACAACAACGTGTTGAGATCATCAAAGCGCTCGCACGTGACGCCAAGGTTCTTGTGTTGGACGAACCCACCGCCGTGCTAACCCCACAAGAAACCGATGAACTTATGGGGATCATGAAGGGCCTCGCCAAGGCGGGAACATCCATTGTTTTCATCACGCATAAGCTGCGTGAAGTACAGGCTGTCGCTGACCGAATCACGGTCATTCGCCTCGGCGCGGTTGTGGGGGAAGCGAAACCAACGGACTCCGCCGCTACCCTCGCGACCATGATGGTTGGTCGTGCGGTTGACTTGACAGTGACCAAAAAGGCGCCGAAGCGAGGCGAGACTGGGCTTTCTGTCTCGGGACTCACGGTGGTAGGCGACCGCAACAACAAGGTCGTCGATGACGTGTCGTTTGAGGTTCACGCCGGAGAAGTATTGGCGATTGCGGGTGTGCAGGGAAACGGCCAAACCGAACTCGCCGAAGCCCTCGTCGGCTTGCGAGCCCCGAGTGCAGGGTCGATTCACCTCGGAAAAATGGACATCACGCACTCCAGCGTGCGCGAGGTTATCGACGCCGGTGTTGGCTACATCCCCGAAGACCGGTCTAAAGACGGTCTCGTTGGCGATTTCACAATCGCCGAGAACTTCATGATCAACCGTTCGTACGGCCCGCCCTTCGCCAAGGGCCTCAATATTGACTTTGCCAATCGTGAGCGCATCGCCGGCGAACTGATCGGCGCCTATGACGTACGCACTCCGTCACAAGTGACGCTCGCCAAGAATCTCAGTGGCGGAAATCAACAGAAGGTGGTGGTCGCCCGAGAGCTCAGCCGCGAACTCAACCTGCTTATTGCGTCACAACCAACGCGTGGTGTTGACGTCGGCTCGATTGAATTTATCCACGAGCGCATTATTGCCAC
The DNA here is from genome assembly GCA_009704225.1 of Actinomycetota bacterium. The sequence goes on from WLEN01000083.1 coordinate 2,399, forward strand.
ACGCGATGCAGGGAAGCCAGTTGTCATCGTGTCAACCGAATTGGATGAAGTGACGTCTCTTGCCGATCGTATTGCGGTGATGTACCGCGGCCGGATTGTGGGAATTGTTGATGCGAAGACGCCACGAGAGACACTGGGACGCATGATGGCGGGAGCAACAGTATGAGTGACGTCACAGAAACTCCGGTTGTGGGGCGCGGTGCCGCCGTGATTCGAGAAATAATGTCGGGTGGTGCAACGCGCGCAATCTTGTCCGTGGTTGCCGGTTTCGTCATCGGGGCAATATTTATGGTGTTCTCTAGCGAAGAGTTCCTCGCTGCGGCACAATATTTGACCTCACGCCCCACCGACGCTCTGAGCGCGGCGTGGACGGCGATCGCGGAGGGGTATTCGGCGTTGTTCCGCGGTTCGATTTACAACTACAAGACCGACGATATTGTCGCCGCGTTTCGACCGATGACCGAGACACTGCGCTTCGCCGGTCCGCTCATCGCCTCGGGTCTGGGAATTGCACTCGCGTTCCGTGTCGGGTTGTTCAACATCGGCGCGAGCGGACAGTTGCTGTTTGGCGCACTGTGGGCGACGTGGATTTCGACGCGCGTATCGCTTCCCTGGGGCGTTCACCTTGTCGTCGCTGTACTCGTCGCCATTCTGGGCGCGGCCGCCTACGGCGCTGTCGTGGGCTTTCTCAAGGCTCGAACGGGTGCGCACGAAGTGATTGTTACCATCATGCTCAACTACATTGCCGCGGGAATTCTCACGTTCTTCTTCCGAACACCGGAACTTCTTCGCGAAGTGGATGGAGGGGGCACGCCCAAATCTGATGCCCCAGCCGTCACGGCGCAATTGCCGCTGCTGCTCGGCTCGGAATTCACTCTGCATGCCGGATTCATTCTCGCGATTGTGGGAGTGTTCGTTTACTGGTGGCTCATGGAGCGCTCGACTCTCGGATTCCGCTTCCGAATGGTCGGCCACAATGCCGATGCCGCCCGCACGGCGGGAATCAATGTCGAGCGGACTTTTGTCTTGGCCATGGCCGTTTCGGGGGCTTTCGTCGGTCTGGCAGCCGCTAATCAAGCACTCGGGGTTCAAGCCGGACTAACTCCCGACCTTGACGGCAGCATTGGATTTGACGCCATCACGGTTGCGCTGCTGGGGTCATCCACGGCCCCAGGGGTATTACTCGCGGGATTGCTGTTCGGCGCGTTCAAGGCGGGAGCACCGCAGATGCAGGTCATCGGGCTTTCGCCCGAGATCACGGGGGTAGTCCAGGGGTTCATCGTTTTGTTCATCGCGGCACCGCCCCTTGTTCGAGCAATATTCCGATTGCCCCCGCCACAAAAGACCACGGTGATCGCGGACTGGTGGCACAAACTGACCACGAAAGGTGATGCGAAATGAGCACCGTCGTGACTCCGGGATTGTTTTCACAAGTAGACGTATCGGTCTCCAAGAAGACTCCGTACCTGATGGCGGCGTTCGCAGTATTCGTTCTGGTGGCGTTCGGTGTCGTTGGCAAAACCGACATCGTCGCATTCCAGTGGTCTAAGCAAGACGACCTGATCCATCTTCCGGATTTTCTGGTTGCGTCGAACATTGTCGGTCTTGTTCTTGGCGCGACACTCGTGGCGATTGCCGTTGTCTCGTTTGTGTTCGCACAACGCAAACGGGTGACACCGTTGTGGCTCACCCTGATTTTCGGGTTGCTCGCTGTTGTTGCACTGCTGGCGTGGTTGGCAGCAGGGAACTCTCTTCCCTTCGCGTTCATTCTCGGTAACGCTGTCGTTCTCGCCGTTCCCCTTGCCCTTGGGGCGATGGGTGGAATCATGTCCGAGCGTGTCGGTGTCGTCAACATCGCGATTGAAGGGCAACTCCTCACCGGCGCGTTCCTCGCCGCGGTGGTTGGCTCGCTCACCGACAACCTGTATCTCGGGCTCATCGTTGCGATGATCGGCGCTGCGTTACTGTCGATGGTTCTCGCGGTGTTTGCGATTGAGTACCTGGTCGATCAAATCATTGTCGGTGTGGTGCTCAATGTTCTTGTC
>WLEN01000084.1 GCA_009704225.1 Actinomycetota bacterium
CGGTTTCGGGCAGAAGCACGACATGCTGCGCTCGTCAATCACGAGGGAATCGCAAGTGTTTACGATTTTGGTGAAGAAGAGGGAAGTGCGTACCTTGTCATGGAACTCGTGCCGGGCGAGGCCTTGTCCACAATCATTGAACGGGAGCGGTTTCTGTCCGCCGAGCGAGTTCTCGACATCGTCGCCCAAACAGCATCTGCTCTCCACGCCGCGCACCAGGCCGGACTGGTTCACCGGGATGTAAAACCCGGAAATCTCTTAATCACCCCGGACGGACGTGTCAAAATCACCGATTTTGGGATCGCGAGGGCGGTCGATCAGGTTCCCTTGACGGCGACCGGACAGGTCATGGGTACGGTTCAATATCTGTCGCCAGAGCAAGCCTCAGGAAAATCGGCGACCGCACTCACCGACATCTATTCACTTGGGATTGTGGCGTATGAAGCACTGGCAGGAAAACGCCCGTTTACTGGTGAATCTCAGGTGGCAATCGCGATGGCACACATCAAAAACCCACCGCCACCGCTACCCGAAAGCATCCCGCTAGCCGTCCGAAATCTCATTCTTGCGTGTCTTGCCAAAAAACCGGAACGGCGACCGACGTCGGCCCGCCAACTCGCGCGCGCTGCTATTGCGATAACGCGCGGTCGCGTTGGTGAGGCGCTGGCGCTCGTTCCCGCTGTCGACGATGAACCTCACGACATGGATGAAGACACCTCAACCCGCATCTTGCCCGTGTCTGTTTCGACAAGCGATACGGTTTCTCCACGCCGATTCACGCGCTTACCCCGAACGTGGCCGCTCGTCGGCCTCGTCGTGGGGCTGTCGGTCCTATTGATTGGAATCGTTGCTGCTCTTGTTTTCCGACCAACGGACACTGGACCGAGTCCGACTCCGTCAGCGACCGGCTCCTCGGTCCCAACTCCTACCCCGACCGATACATTGTCCGGAAATGTGATGATCAACGAGGCCGAATTCATCGGCCTGACAACCAACCAAGTGGGCGAGAAACTCGACAGCATGGGTCTTCGACTCGACGCTGTGACCGGGAACATCGCGACTTCTCTCGATCTGGTCGGAACGGCCTACCGCGTCAATCCTCAAGGTAGCGTCCCTCCGAATGCTCTCATTGCCGTCTATTTCTTCGACACCATCCCCACGCCTCCGTCTCCGGGGGCCCTAACCGTCAGTGCCGGTCCGTACACCGCAGGATCAACGATTACCATCTCGTGGCCCACGTATCGCGAATGTCCTGCCGATTTTGACATCGATTCCTACGAATTTACTGTCAACGGTGGTTCATTCTCTAACGTCAGCACCTTCGGGCCACGGACGACTGCGGCCGATCTCGTCATTGACGACAACACAACCGAAGTTCGCGTGTCGTATATAGTCCGTTGCGGAAACCTCGCCTCAAATCCGTCAGAGGATCTGGTGATTCCGGTTGAGTGACAATTCACAACCCCGAGCAATCGGTTTGGACGCCATTCTGAATTCTGGATTCTTATTCGGTAATCGCTATCGTCCCGAGGCATTGATTGGGCGCGGTGGAATGGCCAACGTGTACGTCGGCACTGACACTCGATTGAGGCGACGGGTCGCGATTAAGACGTTGCGACCCGAAGTGGCGGTGGATGCGGATTCTCGCAAACGGTTCCAGCGTGAAGCACACTCGGTTAGTGCCATGGGACATCCGAACATCGTTCGAGTGTATGACGCTGGGGAGCAGACAATCCCTGATGTGTCAGCGGAAATTCCAATTCCGTTCATCGTTATGGAATACATCGATGGCAAAATCCTTCGACGTCTTATGGATGCAGGTGCGTTCGAACCGAAGGTTGCGGTTCACATCGCCTTAGGGATTCTCGATGCGCTCGATGAGTCCCATCGATCGGGAATCATTCATCGGGACATCAAGCCGGGTAACGTCATGATTACCCATTCGGGGCTCGTGAAGGTGTGTGACTTTGGCATCGCGCAAGCAATCGAGGATCCGACAAATGACCCCTCGGCGATTGTCGGCACCGCTCAATATTTCTCTCCTGAACAGGCAAAAGGTGACATCATTGACGGTCGCAGTGACCTGTACTCAACTGCCGTCGTGCTTTTTGAAATGGTTACCGGCACTCCGCTGTTCACCGGAGACACCTCGGTGTCGATTGCGTTCCAGCATGTAACCCAAACCGCCCCCCGAGCGCGTAGTCGTCGCCCTGAATTGTCACCGGAACTGGACATGGTTATCGCCAAAGGACTGGAGAAAGATCGTAATGCTCGATTTCGGACCGCAGGCGAGTTTGCCGCGGCATTGAGGTCTATAACGAATCTGGTTGGGGGCGGCCGTGCAGATCGTGCAACCAGACCCCCCGAAACTCCGCCGGTTCCCGTTTCTAACATCGCAACGGGCGGGGCGGAGCTACGTGGGGATTCGCAATTCGCCGTAGAATCAGGGCTGAGCAACAACGCCAACCCCAATGGAACAGACATGGACCTCAACGACCTTCGCCCACTTCTCACCAGCGACACGCCCCCCAAGGGAAGTGTCGTCCGTTTTGCGCTAATCGGTGCAGCCGGACTTTTGGTCATTGCCTCGGTGGTTGTTGGAATGATGTATTGGGTGCTCACCTTAAACTCAGGTAGCAACATCGGGTCCCTGGCCGTCGCGATGCCCGATGTGACTGCAGAGTCGTTCGAGACGGCTGAATCTCAATTGACAGCTCTGGGCCTCACTGTCGTCCGACGTGTTCAGGTAAGCGAAACCGTCCCCGAAGGCACCGTGATTTCCACATCGCCCGAAGCCGGCGTCAGTCTCGCTGTAGGAGAGATTGTGACCGTTGTGGAGTCCTCCGGAAAACCAGTCATCGCGGTTCCGTCCATCGATTTCATGACAATGGCCAATGCGACCGCAGCGCTCGAAGCAGCTGGCTTTACCGTTGGAAAGGTGACGCCGGGCTATTCCCCAACAGCTTTAGTGGGTGCCGTTATCGGCAGTGACCCCAAGGCTGGAACCACTCTTTCGGCTGGGAGTGTCATCGACATCGTCGTCTCTAACGGCAAAATTGACATCCCCGACGTGGTGGGGATGAGCGTCGGTCAAGCAACGGGAATTCTTCAGGGATCGTTACTGCAACTCGATGTGACCGTGATTCCCGATACTTCGTGCAGTGGGCAGACGATCGGTTCCCAGTCAATCACGGGCGAAGCCCCTCAGCATTCGAAGATTTCAATTGTGTATTGCACTGGGTAATTGCTCAGGAGCTCAAGAGCGGACTAAGTGTTCGCGCAACTTGTGAGACGCCGACCATTCCAGTTGATTCAAGCCAGTTTCCGATCATCGTGTAGCCACCTTCTGTCATGACCGACTCGGGGTGAAATTGGACCCCCCAGAGTGGTGCGGTCACGTGTTCTACCGCCATAATCACCCCGCCCTCAGTTCGAGCGGTGATGCGAAGTTCCGCCGGGGTTGTCCCGTCGACGATGGCGAGGGAATGATATCGAGTCGCCCGAAACGGGCTTGGCACACCGTCAAACAACACCGAGTTTTCGTGTACAACCGCACTGGTCTTTCCGTGCATCAATTCGTCGGCATGCGTCACGACACCGCCCATGGCTTCGGCGATAGCCTGGTGGCCGAGACACACTCCTAGTAACGGGATATCGTGGGCCAACGCGAAGCGGATGATTGGGATCGACAATCCGGCATCCCCTGGTGTTCCCGGGCCTGGCGAGATGAGAATTCCATCAAAGCCTTTGAGCCGCTCGGGGATTTCGACCTCGTCGAAGGCGTCATTTCGAATCACGTCGATTTCTGCTCCGAGCTGTCGAATATACCCAGCGAGCGTGTAAACGAACGAGTCGTAATTATCCAGTACGAAAATTCTCGTCACTGGCCCACCGTCGTTTCGGATTGAATGAAGTTTTCCGCAACCCACGGAAATACCCATTCGGCGCAGACGGACAGAATTACTATGCCGAGGACGACTGCCTCAATTACTTTTAGCCAACGTGGTCCTGGAAGGACTCGCCACAGTGCGGAGTACATGTTCAGTCGGTTCCCTTCGGTGGTTTTGTTGCGCGATGGCTTTTCGATTTGACGCTACCGTTCATTGTCATGGATTTTGTCCGGTGCCGATTTATCGCGCGACGAGATGACATGACTCTTAATCACGGCCCACCACAGCCGACACCTCCGTCGGTGTGCCGTTTTCCCGGGGTACGAAGGATTCAAAAACCGAGTATGCGATGAATCGTTCCGCTGCCGACAACTTCGGGTGACAGGTTGTGATTGTCAGAATGCGTTCTTGTGCACCGATGGTGGTCTGTGGGACGGGATTCAGCACAGAGACCTCGCTGGGGTAGACAAATTCCAAGTTCCGAAAGCGATAGATGTACCAACCTTTTTCGGTCTCGATGTAG
>WLEN01000085.1 GCA_009704225.1 Actinomycetota bacterium
CGGTCCTGGTTCGACACTCATCGGGGGAACGATTAATGCGGGGGGGCGACTAGTGGTCGAAGCCACCGCAGTGGGTGCCGGAACTGAACTTGCTCGGCTCACCCGAATGGTCGAAGAAGCCCAAGCGGGCAAAGCTCCCGTCCAAAAACTGGTTGACCGAATCTCGGCAGTGTTCGTACCGCTCGTTATCGTGATCGCCACGGCCGGTGGAATTGTGTGGTTCGCTTTATTGGGCGACGCGACACACGCCGTGTCGATTGCGGTGGCCACCCTCGTCGTTGCGTGCCCGTGTGCACTGGGGCTGGCGACGCCAATGGCACTTCTTGTTGGGACCGGACGTGGAGCCCGCAGCGGGATCATTATTCGCGGAACCGACGTGCTTGAGAGCACGCGTCGCGTCACGACCGTCATTGTCGACAAGACCGGAACCTTGACGACCGGACATCCCGCGGTGGTCGACGTTTTCGGTGATGGAGTTTCGGCGGACACCATTATCGGGAATGCAGCGCGCGTCGAGATGGGTACCGATCATCCGCTGGCTCGGGCTGTCGTCGCCGAAGCAACCACCCGCGGAATCATGGGTGAGGTTGCACGCGGAATAGCAGCCGAACCGGGTCGCGGAGTGACGGGAACCGTGGGGACGACGGTCGTTCGAGCCGGGTCACTGGAGTGGCTCTCCGAATCTTCTCTTTCAGTATCCACGGCAATTGCCGACATGGCTGTTGAGTGGACTTCGGCGGGACGTTCCCTTGTCGCTGTCGCGCACGGGGATCGCGTAGTCGGGATCATTGCAATTATTGACGTCGTTAAGCCCAGTGCGAGGGACGCAATCAGCGCATTATCGAAATTGGGTATCCGCGCCGTCATGGCGTCGGGCGACAACCGTGCGGTCGCGGAAATGGTTGCGCGCGACGTGGGCATTGACGAGTTCTATGGGGCCATGAACCCAGCAGACAAGCGGGACCTCATCACGCGCCTTCAACAACGTGGAGAAGTCGTGGCGATGGTCGGTGACGGAATCAATGATGCGGCGGCACTCGCGCAAGCCGATCTGGGAATCGCAATGGGGCACGGCACAGACGTCGCGATTGAAACGAGCGACATCGTGCTGGTGACCACTGACCTTCGTCGAGTCGCCGACTCTATTCGGCTGTCGCGGTCGACGCTGGGAACGATTCGCGGAAACCTTGTGTGGGCGTTCGGCTACAACGCGATCGCAATCCCCATCGCTCTCGCGGGAATCATGGGCCCGGCGGTTGCTGGTCTCGCGATGGCGTTCTCGTCCGTATTCGTCGTGCTCAACTCGGCACGACTACGGGCGTTTCGAACGAGCTAAACGCCGAGGTATTGACGAAGTTCCGAAGGGGTAGAGACCGTCGCAGTCGCCTCTGACCACTCATCCTTGTTTCCGTAACCCCACTGCACCAACACGCTGTCAACGCCGTGGATGGCGGCACCTTCGACGTCATGTATTCGATCACCCACCAAAACCACACGCGAAATGTCGGCACCTGCCTCGTCAAGAGCATCGAGGGCGAACCGAACGACGTCTGCTTTCGCTGATCGAACGTCGTCGTCCGATGCCGTTCCCAACACATCAAAATCGTCTTCGAGACCGAAGTGTCGCAGAACCATGCGAACTCCGGTTTCTACCTTTGATGTCGCCAATGCGACGGGGATTCCGGCGGTTCGAACCGCGCGGACAACATCCATCACACCGGGGAAAAGGTCCGCTGTAATCGCACCGCCCGCCGCATACTCGGCGCGATAGATTGCGATTGCTCGTTCGAGTTCATCGCCGGACATCCCGAGAATGTCGCCGAAGGTTGTTGTCAGTGGCGGGCCGAGGAAGGGACGCATCACTTCGCGGCTCGGGGCTTCACGATGCAGCATGCGAAACGTGTGCTCGAAACAATGGAAGATTCCGGGGGCGGAATCAACGATGGTCCCATCGAGGTCGAAGAAGACAGCGGTATAGGTCATCAGAACAGTCTGTCGTGGTCAATCTCGCCGCCGCGCAATTCCTCGAGGTCGAGTACCACGCACCGAATGCCCCGGTCTTCGGCGAGGGTGCGGGCTTGTGGTTTTATCTCTTGGGCCGCGAAGATTCCGGAAACAGGGGCGAGGGTTGGGTCCCGATTGAGAAGGTCCAGATAACGCGTTAACTGTTCAACACCATCGATATCGCCACGGCGCTTGATTTCAATCGCGACGACCGAATTGTTCTCATCCCGCGCGAGGATATCGACGGGACCGATCGCGGTCGGGAATTCGCGTCGAATCAGACTGAACCCCTCTCCGTACACCGCAATCTGCTCGGACGAGAGACGCTGTAAATGAGCCTCGACACCGTCTTTAATCAAACCGGGGTCGTCGCCCAATTCGTGGGTTGAATCGTGGTGGATCTCGAAAATTGAAATGACGAGCATGTCGGCAGTTTTCGTGTGAGTTACCCGCCACAGCTCGATTACCCCGGCTGCGGCGAGGTCATCGTCTGGTTGCGCAAAATCGATCACGCACGGCGGGCTCATCCAGTTGAGCGGTTTATAGGATCCGCCGTCCGAGTGGATAAGAACACTGCCGTCACCCTTCAACATCAGCGTGCGCGTGGCGAGCGGCAAGTGCGCGGTGAGTCGACCGGCGTAATCCACCGAACATCGCGCCACGACTAATCTCACGTTTTCAGCCTAGGGGCGTAATCTAGCGAGGTGGATTCCAAATGGTCAATTCGCGCAATCACGCGCCCGCGATTCTCGGTTCACCCCACTCAAATTACGGTGCTTGGTTACGCCGGACTCATCACGCTCGGTGCAATCCTGCTCGCGCTTCCGATTTCGTCAACCGGCGAGCCCTTATCAATCGTCGAGGCCTTCTTCACGTCAACCAGCGCGGTGTGTGTCACGGGGCTTTCGGTCATTGATGTTTCCAGTGGGCTGACAGATTTTGGCAAAGTCGTTCTCATGTCCCTCATTCAATTGGGTGGCCTCGGAATCATGACCGTGTCGGGATTGGTGGCGATTGCGATTTTTCGCCGATTGTCGACGGGTGGGGCCGAACTCATCTCGAGCGAGTTTCGAGCGCAGTCCACTGATTCGACAATGAAGTCCACCATCATGCGAATTGTGCGCATGGTGTTCTTTTTCGAGGCAATCGGTGCGTTGATCCTGGCGGTCTGGTTCGGATGGGTGCACAACTACGACGCACCCAAGGCCGTGTGGATGGGCGTCTTCCACGCGGTCTCGAGCTTTAACAACGCCGGTTTCGCGCTCTACCCGGACAATCTGATGGGGTTCGTTGCCGACCCGGTGGTCTCTCTCACTATTTGCGCCCTCGTCATCATCGGCGGATTGGGGTTCCCTGTGATCATGGAACTCCGCCGAATCGGGTGGGCGCCTCGCCGTTGGACGATGAACTTCAACCTCGTGATGTTCATGACGGCAGTCCTCCTCGTCGGAGGGACCATCTATATCGTGGCGTTGGAATGGTCAAACCCCGCAACCCTAGGCCCGCTTGACCCTGCAACTAAAATCCTGGCGGCTTTTTTCCAATCGGTGCAGACGCGTACCGCGGGGTTTAACTCGGTCGACATCGGTGCGATGAATCCCGAAACCTGGTTGGGAATGGACGCACTGATGTTCATCGGTGGTGGCCCGGCTGGCACGGCCGGTGGAATCAAGGTCACGACGTTCGCCGTTCTCGCGTTTATCGTGTGGACCGAACTAAAGGGCGACTCGGCCGTCAACATCTTCGGAAAGCGCCTTTCTCGTTCGGTCCACCGTCAAGCCATCACGATTGCTCTTTTGGCGGTCGCCTACATCGCCTTCTCGACGATTCTCATGCAAATGACCACGAACGAAAGCACCGATCGAATCATCTTCGAAGTCATCAGTGCGTTCGGAACGGTGGGATTGTCCACCGGCATCACCGCAAATCTGTCCGACCCCGCGCTCATCAACCTCATGTTGCTCATGATTGTCGGTCGTCTCGGGCCGCTGACGCTGAGCACCGCTCTCATCTTGACGCATCGTCCTAAACTGTACGAGTTCCCGAAAGAGAGGCCAATCCTTGGTTAAGCGCATAACTACCGGTCCGCGAAAAAACGTCCGCAACGTCGCCGTGTTTGGACTCGGCCGTTTTGGAAGCGCGCTCGCGATTGAACTTGTCGAGATCGGAATCGAGGTGCTGGGAATAGAGACCGACGAAGACCGTGTCCAGCGTCACAACGGATTGTTGACGAAAGTCGTCCGCGTTGACCCCGGTGTCAACGAAGCACTCGAGCAACTCAATGTTATGGAGTACGACGTGTGCGTCATTGCGATTGGCTCCGACATTCTCGCGAGCATCCTGACCGCTGCCTACCTCACCAAAATCGGGGTCAAAGAGATTTGGGCAAAAGCCACTTCAGTCGAAC
>WLEN01000086.1 GCA_009704225.1 Actinomycetota bacterium
TTGATTATCTGCGGGACGAACACCGCACTCAGCACTCCACCCGCAACAATCGCATAGACATTGTTGGGTAATTGGTTTGCTAGCGCGAATGCATCAGCCCCGGAACCAATCAAACCAACCGTGCGCGCAAGAACCACCGCGCTCACAAACCCGAGGATTCGTGACACGACTGTCCCGGACGCCAACAGGACGGACGAGCGGCCAATTTGATTTGTCATAAGCGCCGCCGCCGATCACGGATCGTCCGGGCAATTCCGATTCCCATGATGGAGGAGACAATCGCAATAAATGTAAGGAGAGTAATCCCTTCCCACTGAGCTTGTACGTCAATATCGACGTACACCGGTTCGCTGACGGGAATTCCGCTCGTGGTTGTCAGTGTCGCACGAAGTGAAGTTTTTCCATTAGCAACAGAGATCATCGGGACCGTGACTTGGGCACTAGTGCCCGAAGGAATCATGATTGTCTGGCTTGGCGTTGGGATGCTCACAATCCCTGATAACGAGTTGACGGTGGCGACGACGGTGATATCGGTCGTCGAGGTGTTGGTAATCGTCAAGGGCAATTCGGCCGAGTTGGCCAGAACTGTGAAATCGCTTCCCAGCGAGAACGAAACAAAGTCTTCGTAGGTTTTGGCGGTTCGAGCGTATTCGCGAACCACCCCGGGGAAGCGAGATGTGGCGACAAGCCCCGCGACAACACAGAGCTGACGGAGGCGTGGAGTAGTGATCATGCGAGGATCCAACGCCATCTCGGACACTAGGCGGTCGAGGCGATGTTGAAACATCAGCGACCCAATGGATGCAGAGGGAACGTCGTGGAACGTCACAATCGTCTCACTCGTCAGCACTGCGGGTACAAAGCGACTCAAGCCTTCGGAGCCCCGGTCCAACGCGTTGAGGAAGGCAACCGCACGTTTCGCATCGATAGCGCCGGGTTCGCGCGGAAGTACGACAGTCAGACGGCTGTTTGATGACTCGCGGAGGAGCGTTGCCGCGGCAACCGGGTTAACTTCTGAACCGGGTGCGACCGCTTCGGCAATCGCGGCGCTTGCCTCGGACGAATAGGCATTTGGCAGCTCGGGAAACATGTTGTCGTCCACGATGAGCCGCTCGAATCCCAATTTTTCGACGATGCTCAGGGATAGTGAGTCACCCGCTCGACCGGTTGGCCAACCGATGATGTCGGCTGAGGGGACACCCGAAATTTCACTCAGTTGGATAGTCGAGACCCGGAAGCTCGGTCCACTATCGGCAATCACGAACGGGTCCGCGTTTCCCCACGGCAAATAAATTGGCCGAGAGCGTGTAACGGAATTTAGCCACGCGGATACAAACGCTGGCGCTTTCGGACCAAGCGCCTCGATGCTCACAATGATTCGCGAGTCAATGGCGATCGTGGCACCATGCGAAATTGCGGCAGATGTTAGCTGAGCCCATGAGCCGCCCGGTGAAATGAGGGCCGTCAACTCGTCTACAGCGAGCAATTCGGATGCCGATCCAGAGGCGACGACGGGAACAAGTACGGAAAATGTAGGCGGTGAGGCGGCTTGTGCGGGGACCGCGCCAAAACCGAAAAGCGCGAAAATTACCGCAGCGGTGAGGCTGGCGCGAGCTCGACGAACCCCAACTTTTTCGACGGCCGACATAGCGGTAAGTCTAGACTGAAGCGATATGGAGAGCGTGGCGGAGGCCATGGCGAGATTGACGGCCCTCGCCGGCAGCGGAACCGTTTCGACGTTGACCGCTGCTTTTGTTGAAGCCGGATTCGAGCTTGCTCTCGTGGGGGGCCCGGTTCGCGATGCTTTTCTCGGTCGGGAACTGACGGACCTTGATTTTGCAACGAACGCGAACCCCGATGAGATCCTGCGCATCGTTGGGCCGATATCGACAACGACGTGGGACATTGGACGGGACTTCGGCACAATTGGCGCTCGCGTCCAGGGTGAGCAGGTTGAAATTACGACCTATCGAAGCGACACCTATGATCGCGAGACCCGCAATCCGATTGTGGCGTTCGGGAATCGCATTGACGACGACCTGCTGCGCCGCGATTTCACGGTCAACGCCATGGCGCTCTCCCTCCCTGACCTGTCGTTGATTGACCCCAGCGGCGGATTCGACGATCTCGTCGCGAAACGACTAAGGACACCGGGTAAACCAGAACAATCCTTTGCCGACGATCCCCTTCGAATGATGCGGGCTGTACGCTTTGTCGCCCAATTGCAATTCGACCTCGCCCCCGAGGTCATCGTCGCGATGACGGCGCTCGCGGACTCAATTCTGATGATTAGCGCGGAGCGCGTTCGGGACGAATTCATCAAACTTATCGGCGCACCCGATCCGGTTCCCGGTATCCGAACGCTTGTTGATACGGGAATTCTCGACTGCGTGTTCCCCGAAATCCCCGTTCTTATTCGTGAACACGACGAACATGGCCGTCACAAGGACGTCTACGAACATTCGCTCACGGTTCTGACGAAGTCGATCGCTCTGGAGTTGCAACGATTTCCGGGTTCTCCACCCGACACCATCGGTCGCCTTGCTGCGCTGCTGCACGATATCGGGAAGCCGGCGACGCGTTCGTTTGACAATGCCAAAGTTGTGACCTTTTATGGCCATGACGTGGCCGGCGCGCGTCTTGCTAAGAAGAGACTGCAAGCGCTCCGATTTGATAATGACACCATCGCTCGCGTATGCAACTTGATCCGATTGCATCTGCGTTTCTTCGGATACAGCGAGGGGGAATGGACAGACTCGGCAGTTCGCCGTTATGTCAGGGACGCCGGCGAGGAACTTGAGCGCTTGCACATTCTTGTTCGCAGTGATGTCACGACCAGAAACGACAGAAAACTCGCCCTCATGGATGTGGCCTACACCGACCTTGAAGAGCGGATCTCGGCGATCCGTGACCGTGAGGAAATTGACGCGATCCGCCCCGACTTGGACGGTGACCAGATCATGACGATTCTCGACGTACGGCCAGGTCGTGTGGTTGGTGAAGCGCGCGCGTTCCTCATGGAACTGCGTTTGGACGAAGGTCCGCTCGGCGCCGAGGAGGCAGAAAAGCGTCTTCGAGCCTGGGCCGCCGGACGCGAATTGTCCTGAGCACTTCTTTCGGCTATTCTTGGACGGTTGCCCACAGGGCGGCACGCACCAGATGCACAACCCTCCTGCTGCAGAAATTCTGTAGCCGCTGAGTCCAGAGGAGGTGGGTTACGTCATGCATCCCTACGAAATAATGGTGATTCTCGACCCCGAGGTCGATGAGCGCACCGTACAACCGACGCTTGAGAAGTTCCTGAGTGTCATCACCAACGGTGGAGGCTCTGTCGACAACGTCGACTTGTGGGGCCGTCGCCGTTTGTCCTACGAAATCCAGAAGAAGAGCGAAGGCATCTACGCCGTCATCAACTTCACCGCAGACTCCGCGACCACGCAGGAACTTGAGCGACAGCTTCGGCTCAACGAGTCGATCATGCGCACCAAGGTTCTTCGCGCGGACGAGGCCGTAGCTCGAATTGCGTCGCAGGCTATCGAAGCGGCTGAAGCAGCAACGCGTGCTGAAGCGAGTGCGGAGTAACCACCATGGCTAACGACACAGTCATTACGGTTGTTGGCAACCTCACGGCCGACCCTGAACTTCGATACACGCAGAATGGTGTTGCCGTCGCGAATTTCACAATCGCATCGACTCCTCGAACCTTCGACCGAGCGAGCAACGAGTGGAAGGACGGCGAAGCGCTGTTCCTCCGCGCGAGCGTGTGGCGTGAATTCGCCGAGCACGTCGCCTCGTCGCTGTCGAAAGGCTCGCGCGTTGTTGCGACTGGCCGACTCCGTCAGCGTTCCTTCGAAACAAAGGAAGGCGAAAAGCGAACCTCGATTGAACTTGAGGTCGACGAGATTGGCCCTTCGCTTCGATACGCAACCGCAGCAGTCACCCGTGCACCGGGTTCGGCAGCAAGCGGCGGCGGAAACAGTGACTGGTCTGCTCCCGCGGGCGGCAACGAATGGCCAGCTCCGGCTGCCCCCGTTGCTGGTGGCGATCCCTGGGGCGCCGGCTCGGCCGAGCCTTCTAACGACGATGCTCCGTTCTAACTAACTCTTCACGAAAAGGAATAATCATGGCAGGAAAGGCAACCGGCGACCGCCGCAAGCCGCGCGTGGGTAAGGGCGCCAAAGTACTCCCCCCCGCACGCGCGATCAAGATCGACGTCATTGACTACAAGGACGTCGCAACCCTTCGCAAGTTCATTTCGGAGCGCGGAAAGATCCGTTCACGTCGAATCACGGGCGTTTCGGTCCAAGAGCAGCGGCTCATTGCTCGTGCGGTAAAGAACGCACGCGAAATGGCGCTTCTCCCCTATGCCGGCGCTGGCCGTTAAGGAGAACGACAATGGCAAA
>WLEN01000087.1 GCA_009704225.1 Actinomycetota bacterium
CGAACTTCGACGGGCACGTCGGTCGCGGGGACATGCTGCACGGGGAAGACCTCGCTGGCACGCGCGGTACAGAGTGCAATCTCGCCGGAATCTCCTGTCATCGTGACGGTTGATCCGACGGGAATGTAGATCCAGTCAGACACCGACGCGAAAACTCCCTTTCGACCAGCGAGAGAAAAGGCGGTGCCGTCGACGGTAACCGAAACGTTTTCTGCCGACAGTGGAACGAGCACGCCCTCTTCGCCCTCAAGAATCACCGAGACGGTTTTGCTGGGGCTCAGCGTGTAGACGTGAAGTCCGCTATACGCCCAGCCCGCATTTTCCGGCGTGACGTGTACGTCAGCGTCGCCGTTCCGGAGAGTTCCAGAGGGAAAAAACCAGGTCATGACGTACCTTTCGAGTTGGTTGGTGACGAGGGCCGAACAACCGCAGCTGCGCGAGCCACCGCTCCTTCGGGGTCGCCGTCATTGGGGTACAAGAGCGTGCGACCGGCGACAACGCCTCGCACATTGGGTTCATTCATTGCGGTCGCCCACAGTGCAAAGGTCTCGTCTGAGTCACTGACCGGTTCGCCTCCGAGCATCAGGATGGGAAGCGTCGTGGCCGCTGCTACCTCAGCCATTCGGGCGGTCGCGGGAATCTTTAGCCACGTGTAGGCGGAGGAAGACCCAAGTCCCGATGCAATGGCCACCACCGTGGTGAGCGCCTCATCGGATGTGTCGAGGATTGCCTTTCCTGCGGAGTCCTTGAGGTACGGCAACGGTTCGATCATCGCCATCAGTTTTCGATCGGCGAGTTCGGTGGTCAGGCGCGCAACGGTCTCGATCGTTCGCGCAACGCCGGGGTCGGAATAGTCGATTCGGATGAGCGTTTTTCCGCCATCCAATCCCATCGACTCGATGTGGATCGTGTCGTACGCGGTGACGCGGTCGTCCAGCTCCCAGGTCGCACCGATGATGCCACCGCGGTTCATTGTGCCGATTGCCAATTTGCCGTTGAGCGCACCGAGCCATGCGAGTTCCTCGAGGATGTCGGCGCTCGCGAGTACCCCGTCGACCTCGGGCAACGCGAGACAGCGAAAGAGTCGATCGAGCAGGGTGTATCGGTCGGCCATCGCTACGGGGTTGGATCCGAGCGAAATCTTGCCGCGTGCGGTGTGGTCAGCTGCGATGATGATGAGTCGTCCATCGGTTCCGACAATCGGGCGTCGCCTTCGAGAGAGAAGTGCCGTGGCGAATGCATCCGGAGAGAACACGCGCGCGTCGATGAGTTCGCGATAGTGGGCCTGGTCGAGACTCATGCGGCTTCGCCCATCAGTTCGGCGAGTTCGTTAACGGTCGGCATCGCGTCGGCACAGGTTAAGCGAGTCGAAACCAGAGCGCCCGCGGCGCTCGCGAAGCGGCCGATTCGGTCCAGGTCCCACTCGTGGAGAAGCCCGAAGCAGAGCGAACCGCCGAACGCGTCACCCGCTCCGAGCCCGCACACCACGTCAATCGGCATAGCGGGGATTCTGACCCGTTCAGTTGCGGTGGCCAACAACACGCCATCGGCACCCAATTTGATGATGGCGAGGCGCACTCCCGCTGCGAGAAGCGTGTCGGCTGCCGCATCGGGTTCGTCCGTCCCAACCGCAATTGCACATTCTTCGCGATTGCCGACGACAACGGTTGCCAGCGAAATTGCGCGCTCGGCCATCGCTCGAGCATCCGCGGGACTCGCCCACAGCGACGGTCGGTAGTCAAGGTCGAGGATGGTGTGATCGTCGCGCGACCGGAGGGACATCCATTCAAGGCATGTCTCTGCAGTTGAACCCTGAGCGAGGGAGGCTTGGCTGATCCACAGAATGCGACAACGGCGAACGACATCGGTTGGCACATCGGCAGTTGTCAGGGTGGTATCCGGGGCGGCCGGGCCGCGATAGAAAATGACCGTCGGGCTCTCGGGCGGAGTCAGTGCGGCGAACGCTAGTGGAGTTTGAGCACCGTTTACCGTTCCAACAAAAGATGTGCCGACACCCCATCCTTCAAGTCGGCCTTTCACGTAGTCGCCGAACGCATCATCGCCGACCTTCGTCGCCAATGCGACTCGAAGCCCGAGCTGCGCCGCGGCTACGGCCACGTTCGTCGGGCTACCGCCCACGGATTTCTGGAAGTTCTGTTGACCGTCAAAACCGATGTTCGGTTCCATCGAATACAGGTCGACGCTGATGCGGCCGACGCTGAGGACATCCACGGTTTCCATTGATTTATCCGAGGGTGGGGGCGACGACGTCGGTCAAGTACTGAAGCGAAGCCGAAACGTTCATGACCGGCCCCTCGCCCTCGGCCGGGAACCCGCTCGTGATTGCGGTGTCTTGTTCGATGACGTACCACCCGCGGTACCCGCCGGCTTCGAGGGCCTGGACGACACCGAGGATGTCGACGTCACCGGCCCCGAGGTTCGTGAACACCCCGGCCTGGGTCGCAGCCATGAGCGAGACCTCACGGCGAAGAACGGCCGCAGTCATGTCGAGGCGGATGTCCTTGAGATGGACGTGTCCGACGCGGTCGAATGCCGTCTTAGCGAATTCGACGGGATCCTGACCTCCGAACGCCATGTGTCCCGTGTCAAGACAGAAACTGACGTCGCAACTGTCGAGCACGCGGGAAATGTCGTCCTTTGTCTCGACGAGTGTTTGAACGTGGGGGTGCAGAACCTGCTGAATCCCGTGCTCGCCGCAGATGTCATCAATCACACCGAGCATCTCGGTCATGTGCCGTTTTTCCTCGGTCGTCAAGGCACGAGGGAATGCCCAATCCCAATCCTGAACGGGTGACGACACCATCTTTGTCGCACCCGCTTTCTGGAACAATTTCGCGACCGCGGTTGCACTTGCAATCGTTGCGTCTCGTTGAGTGGGGTCGTGAACGACGACCGGGGTGAAGCCCCCGAGAAGCGTCATCCCGTAATGATCGAGTTCTGCGTTTAATTCTGACGGGTCATCGGGGAGGAACCCCGCAGCGCCGAGTTCCGTCGCGGTGAATCCCAGCCCGGCCATTTCGCCCAAGACGCGGCTTTTCGGAAGCATCGCCCCCCAGTCGGGAACTTCGCAAATGCCCCACGAGATGGGGGCGGAAGCGACGCGAGAGAGAAAGTCGGACACGGGAAACCTTTCATTGGAACGTTCCAACAAGTATGGCAGACTAAAAGTCCGCATCGCAAGACATCGACCACAAGCCGAGGGGGTTTGCCGTGAAGGTTCTCGTTGTCGGGGCAGGGCGCATGGGATCGATTCGTATCGAAGACCTCGTCGCGGACCCCCGCGTTAGCCAGGTTGTCATCACCAATCGGAGTGACGAGCGAGCGCAGACCGTTGCCGCCCAGTTTGGTGTCACCGTCGTGCCCTGGGAGTCGATGGCCGACACCGATGCCGATGCGGCGGTTGTCGCTGTTGGAACCGACGCCCACGAAGTAGTTCTCGACGCCGTCCTCCCTCGGGGAATTCCGGTGTTGTGTGAAAAACCCATCGCACTGACTCTTGCCGCAACCCAATCTGCGATTGACACCGCGACCGCCCACGGTTCGTCACTCCAGATCGGATTCCAGCGCCGTTTCGATGACGCGATTCGCTCTGTTCACGACACCATCGAATCGGGTCGAATCGGCACGATGTATTCCCTCACCATGACGGCACACGATCACACACCGAGCGCCCGTGAGTTCATCGCCGGCAGCGGCGGGATTTTCCGCGACATGCTCGTGCACGATTTCGATCTCGTTCGCTGGTTGACAGGAAGCGAGGTCGAGACGGTGTTTGCGACGAAGGGCGTCCTCGCTCACCAGGATTATGCTGATTTCGATGATGCTGACGTGTGTTCGGTCATCGCCGTCACGACCAGCGGTGTTCAGGTAGTCATCACCGGAACCCGCCATAATGCTCTCGGTCAGGACGTTCGGCTCGAGGCGTTCGGGTCCCAAGACTCGGTGTCCGCCGGGCTTAACCCGCGCACACCGCTGCGAACCGCCGAGGGCGACCTTCCCCTTAACGCCGACCCTTACCGTGGATTCGTTGACCGCTTTCGTGAGGCGTTCCGAAACGAAACGCACTCGTTCGTCTCGTTCGCCGGGGGAGAAATTGCGAACCCGTGCCCGCCTGAGTCGGCGGTCGAGAGCTTGCGCATCGCTATCGCCTGCGAGCAATCGGTAGCCACTGGTTCCGCGGTTCGGCTTGTAGACGTCACCTAAACCGATGTCGACCTCTCGCCCCACCATCAACGATGTCGCTACGCGAGCGGGCGTATCCAAGTCGCTCGTCTCGCTTGCCCTGTCCGGGTCGACGAGGGTCAGTGACGTGAGTCGACAACGAATCGTGGATGCCGCTGCCGAATTGGGGTACCGGCGAAACGCTGCTGCGA
>WLEN01000088.1 GCA_009704225.1 Actinomycetota bacterium
CATTGGCCAACCTGCTCAAAGAGAAGAATTCGCACACGGCTGCGTTCCTCGCAGGTCGTGAAAAGGTGTCGGACAGGGTTGAACGGCGGCCGTGGTCGACGGACCGAATCGTGACAGTGCATGGCGCAACCGCAAACAACCTTGTCGATGTCGACGTGGACTTTCCGCTGGGAGTCTTCGTCGCTGTCACTGGAGTGTCGGGTTCGGGTAAAAGCTCCCTTGTCAACGACATCCTCTACAAGGTCATGGCGAACCGCCTTAACGGGGCCAAACAGACTCCCGGACGCCACAAATCAATCTCGGGCCTCGATCACCTCGACAAGGTGATCCATGTCGATCAGGCGCCCATCGGCCGAACTCCTCGCTCTAACCCCGCGACCTATACGGGTGTTTTTGACAAGATTCGAACATTGTTCGCCGAAACAATCGAGGCAAAGGAACGTGGGTACGGGCCCGGCCGTTTCTCCTTCAACGTGAAGGGCGGTCGCTGCGAGAACTGCTCCGGTGACGGCACAATCAAAATCGAGATGAACTTTTTGCCCGACGTGTACGTCGAATGCGAGGAGTGCCACGGACAGCGTTACAACCGAGAGACATTGACTGTTCGGTACAAGGGCAAGAACATCTCTGAAGTCCTGAACATGTCGATTGAAGAGGCCGAGAAGTTTTTCGAAGCGATCACGTCCATTCACCGATTTATGAAAACCTTGTGTGACGTCGGACTCGGTTACGTTCGACTTGGCCAGTCAGCGACAACACTTTCTGGAGGCGAGGCGCAACGCGTCAAGCTCTCTACAGAACTGCAACGACGATCCACTGGTCGAACCGTCTATGTGCTCGACGAGCCAACCACGGGCCTACATTTCGAAGACGTGCGTCGCTTGCTTGCCGTTCTCCACACGCTCGTCGATAAAGGCAACACGGTGATTGTCATCGAACACAATCTCGATGTCATCCGCTCGGCCGACCACGTCATCGACCTCGGACCTGAGGGGGGAGACCAAGGCGGACGGGTTGTCGCTACAGGTACACCAGAGGAAATTGCTCGGGTGAAAGAATCACACACAGGTACCTTCCTGGCGGAAATCCTGAAATGACGGCCGACTGGCACCCGGAGCCTCGGTCGATACCGACCGACCCCGGCGTGTATCGCTTCTACGACGAAAACAACCGAATTCTCTATGTCGGTAAGGCGAAAGTCCTCCGTAACCGGTTATCGACCTACTTCCACAACCCCGCGGGATTGATGGAACGAACCGCGCGGATGGTCAAAACCGCCCGTCGTGTCGATTGGACGGTAGTAGGTAGCGAGCTTGAAGCGTTGCATCTCGAGTTCACATGGATTAAAGAGTTTCGTCCACCCTTCAACATTCAGTTCCGAGACGACAAGGGCTACCCCTACCTTGCGGTGTCAATGGGCGAGGAGTACCCGCGGGCGTTCCTCGCGCGAACGCGTGTCAAAGACGGCACTGTCTACTTCGGCCCTTTTACCAAATCCTGGGCGGTTCGCGAGACACTCGACTTGCTCTTGTCGGTGTATCCGGTTCGATCGTGTGAGAAATCCACCTTCGCCAAGGCTCGCCGTGACGACCGACCCTGTTTGTTGGGAGATATCGGGAAGTGTGCAGCACCGTGCGTTGGGCGTGTGACCACCGAGGAACACCGCGAACTCGCTATCAACCTCGTCGGATACATGAACAGGCAAGATTCGGCAGTCATCGACGACCTCGGTGTCAAAATGAAGGACGCTTCCGCGCGTCACGATTTCGAGTCCGCTGCTCGGTTCCGCGACCAGCGAAGCGCCCTTCGCTCTATTGCTGAGCGCTCTGCAATCGTGCTTCGTGACGAATTGGACGTCGACATCATTGGATTCGCGTCAAGTGAACTGTCCGCGGCTATCGCAATCTTTCATGTCCGTGGTGGTCGAGTGCGTGGAACCCGGTCGTGGACAGTCGATACGGAACTCGAAATGGATGCCGCTGCAATTTTGGAACAGGCGATAGAAAACGTCTACGAGTTGGACGCACCGCCCGCGCTGATCGACGTTCCCTTCGAACCTCAATCATCGAACGTTCTATCGGAATCACTGACGCTGCGTCGAGCAAATGCCAAACTAAAGAGCAAGGTGCGAATTGGTGTTCCCCAACGTGGAGACCGCGCCACCCTACTAACAAGCGTGACCAAGAATGCGATGCTGGCCCTCGGCGAACACGAGTTACACCGCGCCCACGATTTCGTTGCACGATCACGTGCACTCGAAGACCTTCGGGACAACCTGGCGCTACCCGAAGCCCCTCTGCGCTTCGAGTGCTGTGACATTTCACACCTTGGCGGCACCGACATCGTTGGGTCACTCGTCGTGTTCGAAGACGGCTTGCCGGTCAAAGACGATTATCGCCATTACGGAATCGCGTCGGCTCGTGACGACACCGAAGCGATGTACCAGTTGATCTCGCGACGACTAGTTCGATTGGCGGAGGAACGTCCGGCGATGCGATACCCGACCACCCTGATTTTGGTCGATGGCGGACAACCGCAGGTCAATGCGGCAGCTCGCGCGCTTCGCGAATCCGGTATCGACGGAGTCGCCGTGGTCGGGTTGGCCAAACGCCTAGAGGAGCTTTGGCATCCCAACAGTGATTTTCCCGTGATTTTGCCTCGGGATAGTGACGCGTTGTATCTGGTCCAGCGCGCCCGAGACGAAGCGCATCGGTTTGCTCTGCGATATCAGAAGTCGAAGCGAACGAAAGTGCTGACCTCTACGCTCAACGAGTTGGATGGAATTGGACCGAAAAGGGTTCAAGCCCTCATCGCCCACTTCGGCAGTCCCACCGCTGTTCGCGCCGCGACAAAAGATGAACTTTTGCAGGTGCCAGGAATCGGCGACGATACCGCTCAACGAATCCTCGATTCCCTTAACGCGAGCGAAACTCGCGGGTAGTCTTAACGGACCATGACCGACAGCGTCGCGCACATCATCATTGTCACCGGTATGTCTGGAGCCGGACGATCGACCGCGGCAAATGCTCTCGAAGACGGTGGCTGGCGAGTAATCGACAACCTACCGTCACAACTTTTGCCGTCACTTGTCGACATCGCAACAAGCAAAGGAAGCGGAATGAACCGCCTTGCGGTGGTGGTGGATGTCCGCGGTGGTGACAGCGTCGAAGAGCTCGCCCCTCTGATTGAAACACTTCGGGCGGAAACTAACCTCCGAGTACTCTTTCTCGACGCGACGGACGCCGAACTAATCAAACGGTTTGAGGGTGTTCGTCGACCACACCCATTGCAGGGCGACGGCACACTCATCGATGGCATTCGGGCGGAACGAACCCGTCTGGAAGCCCTCAGAGGACATGCCGATGTCGTCGTCGACACGACGGGACTCAATACCCACCAAACAACGACGCTCGTTTTCGACACCTTCCGCTCGGACGACAGCGCCGAAGTGAACGTCGTGATTGAGTCCTTCGGCTTCAAACACGGTCTCCCAGCGGACGCCGATGTTGTGGGAGATGTTCGGTTTTTGCCCAACCCTTTCTGGACCGAGAGTTTGCGTGACGAAAACGGACTCCACCCTGATGTTTCAGCCTTCGTTCTAGGCCAGATGGACGTCGAGCAGTATCTTGACGGTCTCGTCCTCATGTTGGGGGCGACGCTTCGTGGTTACGTTCGCGAAAATAAACGCCACGCCACCATCGCAATAGGATGTACAGGTGGCAAACACCGCAGTGTGGCCATTGCCGAGGAACTTGCTCGCCGAATCGGGGAAATCCCCGGGGTAGCGGTCACCCGCAAACATCGCGATATTGGTCGCGAGTAGAAAAGGATTTCCACACAATGTCATTGACGACGACCGTAAAAGATGAGGTGCTCGGCTTGCCCGACGCGCCACCGTCTACGCGTCTCGCTGAACTGACAACGATTCTGCGTTTCGGTGGGGGATTGCACCTCGTCGGCGGGAAGCTCGCGGTAGAAGTTGAGCTCGATCATGCCGGTTCTGCGCAACGTGTGCGTCACCTCACCCACATTCTGATGGGAGTGCCATCCACTTCTAAAGTAATTCCCGCAAATGCGAACAAAAAGGTCGAAACCATTCGGGTACTCGTGACAGAAGGCGCAGATCAATTGGCCCTTAACACGGGATTGCTCGACACGCGACGTCGTCCTGTTCGCGGATTGCCCAACAAACTAACGACTGCGCCCATCGGAGACCTTGTTGGTGTGTTGCGCGGTGCGTTCCTCGCCCGCGGAATTGTGTCTGATCCAGGTCGTAGCCAAACCATCGAAATTGTCGCTCCGACAAACGAGGCCGCGATGGCACTCGTCGGGGCGTGCAGCCGTTGCG
>WLEN01000089.1 GCA_009704225.1 Actinomycetota bacterium
CACCTCTCCATGCTAAATGTCGGCATGAAAGATTTCCGCCACGGCGCGCGCCCGAGACGCAGTGTCAACGACGTCAGTTCCGGTCGCCGTGACGTGACCAACCTTTCGACCGGCACGAGGTTCCTTGCCGTAATTGTGAAGTTTGACATCGCTCGATTGGGTCAATCGGCTGTATCGCCCTAGGTCCATCGCTCCGAACACATTCACCATGACGGACCACGGATGCCGGGAACCCGTGGAGCCTAGAGGCATGTCGCAAATCGCGCGAAGGTGTTGTTCGAACTGCGACGTCACGCTGCCTTCGATGGTGACGTGGCCAGAATTATGAGGCCGCATCGCCAGTTCGTTCACGAGAAGGCGACCATCGGTCGTTTCGAACAACTCGACCGCCAGGACACCGGTGACATTCAGGTCGGTCGCGATCTGTCGACCCAGTTCCGCGGCCATCTCGATGATGCGCCCGTCGGTGGATGGCGCGGGAAGAATCACTTCGGCGCATACGCCATTCGCCTGCGTCGTTTCGACGGCGGGCCAGACGGCAGTTTCTCCGTTGGGGCGGCGCGCAACGAGCTGGGCGAGCTCACGCGAGAAATCCACCATCTCTTCCAGCAAGACGGGCCCTCGATCCAACCATTCCGCGACCTGCGCGGCGTCGGTGACCACCGCGACACCCTTACCGTCGTAGCCTCCGCGCGGCGCTTTCGCAATGATGCGGCCACCGTTGGCCTCGAGGAAACCCGCGACGTCAGCCTCGGTTTCCGCGACTGCCCAGACAGGAAGTGGGTGACCCAATTCTTCAAGAATGCGCCGCATCACGATTTTGTCCTGAGCGACGGCCAGCGCGGCGGAACCCGGCCTCACAGCGATACCGGCGTCTTCGAGAGCCACGATGATGTCGGATGGCACATGCTCGTGGTCGAACGTGATGACGTCGACATCCTGAGCGAATGACCGCACGGTGTTAAGGTCGCGAAAGTCCCCCACCGTCGTTGCACGATCGCGGGCCGACGAATCGTTCGTTTCCGCCAGAACTCTCAGTTCGAAACCGAGTTCAATGGCGGGACCAATCATCATCCGGGCAAGTTGACCTCCGCCGATGACGCCGATGACTCGCACAGCACTCCTTTTGATGGGATGAAGACGGTTTCAGCCTACCGAACCGCCTCGTCGCCCTCGAGGCGAAGGTGCGTGACGTCTCCAGCCACAAACTCTTCGGTGCCGTTCGCGGTGTCGACCATTAGCGAGCCCGTTGAACCGAGTCCCGTCGCGCGACCCGTCACAAAGCGGCCGTCGGGTAACTCAATTCGAACCTGGCGTCCGACTGTGTCGATTGCGTTCTGTAGGTCAGCCAACGCAATGTCTTCATCCAATGCCTGCGCACAGCGAATCACCGCTTCGGCGAGCGCCGGCACGAGTGTCGAGGCGGTGAGTGCGATATGTTCCGCCGACAGTGACGTTGCGGTGTCGGCGGGAAGTCCCTCCGGAACGCCCGCGAGATTAACCCCGATCCCAATAGCTAATCGATCAGCGTCCAGCGATTCGATCAGTATCCCGGCCACCTTTCGATCGCCAACGAGCACGTCGTTGGGCCATTTGACCACCACACGAACACCTTGTGGGGCATGCTCGGCGATTACCCCTGCCAACGCGACAGCAACTTTCAATGGTAATCGTGTCATGTGAACGGGTGATCCCAATGCAGTGCGGGAGACGACAATGGTCAGCGCGACACCGACTCCAGGAGCCATCGACCACGTGCGGTCCATTCGCCCTCGTCCAGCGGTTTGATCCAATGAGGCGATGACATCCCCGTGACCGAAATCGGTCGATTGAGCGGTTCGGTTGGTCGAATCGACCTGATCAATCCAGTGAATCACCGCGGCCACTAGCGCAGCGGGTTCGACCAGGTTTGACCAGCGACGGGTTCCCGCGGTGCGCGTGCGTCACGAGTCCAGCCATCAACACCCTTATCCTCTTCGACCGCTCCGCCTTCGCGTAGCATCCCCGCCACGACGGCGATGACCGCGGCCTCCTGATCGGGAGTGGGGGAACCCCCCACGACGTGAATCTGCGCGAGGGGGTCAAGGTCTGGAGCCGGATCGGCCATTAGAGCGGGATGTTCCCATGCTTCTTGGCCGGCATGCTGGCTCGCTTCGTCCCGAGAGCACGCATAGACCGAATAATCGCGATTCGCGTCATGTGCGGGTAAATGACGTTATCAATCTCGCCACGCTCTGCGGCAAGGAACGGGCTCGCAACGCTCTCGGTGTATTCGCTCGCCAGTTTCGCGCGCAGTGCTGCGACGTCTTCGCCCTTGTCTTCCGCTTCCTTTATTTCGGCGCGGTACAAAATGTTAACGGCACCCTGCCCGCCCATGACGGCGAGTTCCGCGGTCGGCCACGCCATGTTGATGTCAGCACCAAGATGCTTCGATCCCATCACGATGTAGGCCCCGCCGTAAGCCTTGCGCGTGATTACGGTGATGAGGGGAACTGTTGCTTCCGAATACGCGTAGAGCAATTTCGCGCCTCGGCGAATGACGCCCTGCCACTCCTGGTCGGTTCCGGGCAAGAACCCAGGAACGTCGACGAGAGTAATGATGGGCAGCCCAAACGCGTCGCAAAATCGCACGAATCGCGCCGCCTTTTCGCTAGCGTCAATGTTGAGAGTCCCCGCCATTTCCTTCGGCTGATTAGCGATAACTCCGACGGGCTTACCTTCGACCCGAGCAAAACCGATGATGATGTTGGGCGCGAACAACGGTTGCACCTCGAGGAATGAGTCCTCGTCCACCGACCTCGCGATGACGTCGAGCATGTCGTAGGGCTGGTTCGCACTGTCCGGAATAATCGAATCGAGTTCTTTGTCAGCCTCGGTCGGGGTCTCTGACACCACGGAGGCGTAGAGAGGATGTGGGGCGAGGTTGTTCTGTGGCAGGTAGGCGAGGACCGAGCGAACATAGTCAAAGGCGTCGGGCTCGTCGCTCGCGAGGTAGTGAGAAACGCCGGTGCGAACCGAGTGGGTTTCAGCACCACCGAGTTCTTCCATGCCGACGTCTTCGCCCGTGACCGCCTTGATGACATCGGGCCCCGTGACAAACATTTGGCTCGTTTTGTCGACCATGACAACAAAGTCGGTGAGCGCGGGCGAATACACCGCGCCACCCGCCGCCGGGCCACAGATAATCGAGAATTGCGGGATAACGCCGCTGGACTGGGTGTTGAGGCGGAAGATCTCGCCGTACTTGCCAAGGGCCGTTACGCCTTCTTGAATTCGAGCACCGCCCGAATCGAGGATTCCGATGATGGGAACACCCGCCTTGAGCGCGTATTCCTGGAGTTTGACGATTTTGGCGCCGGCGGCCTCGCCGAGCGACCCTCCAAAGACACTGAAGTCTTGGCTGAAGATGCCGACCTCGCGGCCGTGAATTCGGCCAACGCCCATAATGACGGCGTCACGGTCGGGGCGCTTGCCGGAGTCCCCGAACGAATCGCCGCGCGAACGGACAAACTTGTCAATTTCGGTGAAACCGGTGCCAGGGTCGACGAGCTGCATGATGCGCGCCATCGCCGAATTCTTGCCCTTGGCTTTTTGCTTTTCCGTGGCGGTCGCTTGGGCCTCGTCGAGCTGCTTGAGCCGCACGGCAAAATCAGCAATCCGCGCAGCGGTCGTCGTGGGTTGCGGGGTCGGTTTCTTGTCGGTCACGTATTTACCTTAGCGAGAGTGCGTTCTCGGGGCACCTATCCCCGCGGATTCGCGTCTTTGACAAACGTCACGATGGTTTCCACATGGTGCGTATGCGGGAACAAATCGAGAGCTCGGAGACGCGTCGGGTGATATCCGTGTTCCCGCGCAAAGGCGATGTCGCGCGATAGGGCAACCGGGTCGCACGCGACGTAGACGATTTGAGCAGGGGCGATTCGACCGAGTGCCGCCATAACCTCGCGACCTGCTCCCGATCGCGGGGGATCGAGAACAACAGTCCCCGCTGCGAGTCGCGAGCGTTCTCCAGGAGTCGCGCGTTGATCGAGAGCACGCAGCCACTTTTCGACCGTGCCGGTTTCGGCAAACGCCCCGACCCACTCACTGAGGTTTTCACCGGCGTGTTCGGTTGCGCGTTCGTCCGATTCAACGCTCGTGACGCGGGTCGACGGTCCACCGAGGTCGGCGAGCGCCACGGCGAACAACCCGACCCCGCCATAGAGGTCGAGATTGAGTGCAGTTGCGTCGAAAAAGTCTGGGTCAATTGCCGCTCGAACTTCGGCGGTCAAGGTGGTCGCTGCTTCGCGGTGGACCTGCCA
>WLEN01000009.1 GCA_009704225.1 Actinomycetota bacterium
CACCGAGAAGCTCGCGCTCCCAGTCGGCGAGAGGCTCGACAGCGGACACGTTTCCGGCCGCAGCGGGCTTGTCATGACGGATAACGAGACCTTCGGCGACGGCGTCCGCAATCACGCGGGTGAGCAGTCCGACCGAACGGATCGCGTCGTCGTTACCGGGAATCGGGAACTGGATTTCGTCCGGGTCCGCGTTAGTGTCGAGAATCGCAACAACAGGGATTCCGAGCTTGGCCGCTTCGCTCATCGCGAGGTGTTCGCGCTTCGCGTCGACCACCCAGATCGCGCTGGGGGTCTTGGTGAGGTTACGGATTCCGCCGAGCGACTTGTGGAGCTTTTCGAGCTCGCGACGCTTCATGAGGAGTTCCTTCTTGGTGAAACCCTTGGTGGTGTCCTCGAAGTCGACCTGTTCCAGTTCCTTCATGCGCTCGAGCCGGCCGAGGACGGTTTGGAAGTTGGTGAGGAGCCCGCCGAGCCAACGCTGGTTGACATAGGGCTGACCGACACGTCCGGCTTCGGATGCGATCGATTCCTGTGCCTGCTTTTTGGTGCCGACAAAGAGGATTGTGCCGCCGCGGGCGACGGTCTCGCGAACGAACTCGTAGGCCGAGTCGATGTGAGCGAGCGACTGCTGAAGGTCGATGATGTGGATGCCCGAACGCTCGGTCAGGATGAAGCGCTTAACCTTCGGGTTCCAGCGCTGTGTCTGGTGTCCGAAGTGCACGCCGCTGTCGAGCATCTGGCGAATTGTTACAACGGCCATGGCCGTTCTCCTTTTGTTGTGGTTGTTGCGCAGACGGATGTCTGGCCCTGGTGTCCGTACCGATTCCTCCCCGAAGGGACCAATGGTTTCGTGTAACTGCTGGACACGCGAATTCGCTCACCGAAATGAACGTGTTTTCAGTGTACAGGCTGTCCACAGCGGGAGCGAACCGAGGTTTCTGCCATGTTGACGCCGAATGCCAAACGGGATGCCGTCCCCCACCCGACAGTGGTGTCGTGACGTCAACCCTGCGCCTTCCTCCACCACTGATCGCCGCGATTCTTGCTCTATTGGCCTTGTTACCGACGGGTCGAGCGGATGCTGATTCCCGCTGGTCGTGGCCGGTGGTCGGCGAGGTGATTCGCGACTTCGCGAGACCTGCCGATGAGTGGTCGGCTGGTCATCGCGGAATCGATATCCAGGCGGCTCCCGGTGCCGAGGTTCGAGCACCTGTAACTGGTCGCGTGACTTTTGTCGGTCCTGTCGCTGGTCGCGGAGTGATCGTGCTGCGAACGCTCGAGGACGGCGACGTCACGCTGGAACCGATTGAACCAGCAGTTGTTCTCGGGGACGTCGTCAACTCTGGCGATGTAGTGGGTTTCGTTCGTGGTGGGCACCTAGGCGACAACGCGCTGCACCTCGGGCTGCGGGTCGCGGGCGAATACGTGGACCCAGCGCCGTACCTTCCGCTTCAACCGCGAATCGTCATCTACGATTCGTGGCTCAATTCCTATGCCCTGGGATGAGCCGTGGCGTAGGCCTTCTTGAGTCGTTCGCTTGAGACGTGCGTGTAAATCTGAGTCGTACCGACGCTCGAGTGCCCGAGGATTTCTTGCACACTCCGCAGATCCGCTCCCCCGTCCAGTAGGTGCGTCGCTGCGGTGTGCCGCAGAATGTGCGGTCCCTTGGGGCCGGTTCCCGGCATCGCACCGATAATGGCGCTCACGATTCCGTAAACCGTTCGCGTCGTGAGAGGTTTACCGCGAGCGCCAACGAACAGGTGTGTGTTGTCCGCCGTGACGGGGAGTGCGGGGCGAGCGTTGTCGCGGTAATCAATCAACGCATGACCCGCGGGGACACCGAACGGAACAACGCGCTCCTTTGCGCCTTTTCCTAAGACTCGAACCGTGGAATCAGCCCAATCGATGTCGCCGAGGCGAATTCCGACGAGTTCCGAGACCCGAATCGCCGAGGCGTAGAGCAATTCCCAGATTGCGAGGTCGCGAACAGCGATGGGGTCTCCGGTCGCAGCCCGCTCGGCAAGGTCGTCTAGGACGCGACCCATCGCTGACGCGGCGACCACTCGCGGAAGGTGAGCGGCTTTTTTCGGGGCAGAAAGCCGAGCGGCAACATTCGCAGAAATGTCCCCGCGAGCATGCGCCCAGTGAAAGAAGGACTTGACCGCCGAGACTCGTCTGCCGATGGAACTCGCCGCATCTCCCGCGCTGGACATCGCCCACACCCACGATCGGCAGTCCTCGAGTGAAATCGCAGACAACTCGGTTGCTTCGGCTGACATCAACGATTGAACGAACAAATCGAGATCACCGCGATACGCCCGCACGGTGTGAGAGCTCGAATCGCGCGCCGCCTCTAGCTCATGCAGGTAGCGCGCGACGGACTCGTCAACTCTCATGTCAACCAGTGTGCGCGCGAAAACCGCGAATTATTTGCTGGACACACCCGTTTTGCGGGGCCACCACATGCGCTCGCCCACGAGGAAGGTCAATGACGGGACGACGACGGTACGCACGAGGAGCGTGTCGAGCAAGACTCCAACACAGACGATGACGCCGATCTGGGTCAGGGTGATGAGCGGCAAGACTCCGAGAACGGCGAACACCGCGGCGAGCAGCACGCCGGCGCTCGTGATGACTCCACCGGTCGCGCCAAGTGCCGTCACCATACCCTGCTTGATGCCCACGGGTTTTCCGTTCACCACAATCTCGGATTCCTCTTTCACACGTGTCATGAGGAACATGTTGTAGTCGATACCCAGCGCCACAAGGAACAGGAACGACAGCACAATCACGTTTCCGTCGAGTGCGGGGAATCCCCAAATGTTCTGGAACAACAGCCACGATGTTCCGATGGCTGCGAAATACGACGCAACTACGGTCGCGAGAAGGATCGCGGGGGCAACCAACGATCGCAACACAAGAACCAAAATGATGAACACGACGGCGAGTACTGAGGGGAAGACCAGTTTTTGGTCGGCGTCGATCGCAAGTTCAGTGTCAAGAACCTCTGCATCGCCTCCACCCACCAACGCGAGTCCATCACCGACCGAGTCGAGCCCAGTTCGGAATGTCGAGATGGCATTCTTTGCTCCATCCGATTCAGCGGTGAAGTCGAGTGTCGCCGTGATCTGCGTCCAACCGTCGTTCGTTTCACCAACCGTCGAATAGGTGGGTTCCGGTTCGGGGGTCGGTGCGATGACGACTCCTGGAATCGGCGGAGCCGCGAACACGGGAGGTGCGGGAATCTCGACGAGGAGGTCCTTGTTGTCCTCGAGATACGCCTGAACTTCGTCGACATCGCCTTCGGAGGCCATGATGGTGAATCCCGATCCCTGAAATTGTTCGAACTTGTCGGACAGGATTTCGATTCCCGTGACCGCACCAGGCTTGGTGAGGAATCGCTCGTTCGCCGTCAGCCCGGTCTGGATGCCCAGCGCGGGGAGGGCGAGGCCGATTGCGAGAAGAGCCGAACCGATGCTGAAGAGCACTGGGCGACGAGAGATGGCTTTTCCAGCACGCGCCCACATGCTTTCTCGCTTGGGCTTGGTTCCGAACTTGGGGGTCAGCGGCCAGAAAATCCAGCGTGGCCAGAGGACCAGCGCGAACGGCAAAACGACGATCCCCGAAATCATGGCCACGGCGATGCCGACGAACCCGGCGAGACCGAGATTGCGGCTCGAATCTAATTGTGCGAACAGGAGAACCGCCATGACGACCAACACGGTCCCGCCCGAAGCGAGAATGGCGGGAGCGGTTCCGCGAACCGCCTTTGCCATCGCATCGGCACGCGACTCGAACTTCAGAAGTTCCTCGCGGTAGCGCGAGATGATCAACAGCGCATAGTTTGTTCCAGCACCAAAGACAAGAACTGACAGGATCCCTGTCGTCGACGCGTCCAACTGGCCGCCGAGCATATCGGCCGCCTTTTTAGCCATTGCGCCGGCAAGACCGTCGGCAAGACCGACCACCAACAGCGGAACGATCCACAAGATGGGCGATCGGTAGGTGATGAGAAGGAGTACGACAACGACGCTCGCGGTGACGATTAACAGCGTGACATCAGCGCCGGCGAACACGTTCGAAATGTCGATTGCAAATCCTTCGGGTCCGGACAGGTATAGGTCGACCCCGGCCAGACCGGTCTCGGCGGTGTCACGAATGTCGTTGTAGCGCTCTTCTTGGTCGTCAACGACATTTGTTTTGTCGAGGGGAATAATGGCCGAAACGGTTGTGCCGTCATCCGACACGAGTACGGGAATCGCGACCTCAATATCGGTGTGCGCGGCATAAATGTCGGCCACGTTTTCGTTGATGGTGGTGATGTCGCCATCAGAGAGCTCGGACGATTTGGTGAACACGAGGAAAATCGATGTACCGGCAGAGTCGGGGAATTCCGCGCTGATTCGAGCAACTTCGGCAGCTTCCGACGCAGTCGGCGCTCCGCTCTCGGGGGCGGTCTCTTCGTTCGTCGTTGCGGACAAGAAAAACATCGCGCCAGCAACGGCGGTCGACAGGACCATCGCAATCAGGGCGGTCCAGAATCGATACGTTTTGTTCAAGAACATGGCCACATCTCCGTCGCTTTTCGTCACCGCCTTGGTGACGACGTCTTTCTAGCGTACCGAATCGTCCAGTTTCAGAGATCGGCGGACTGCTCGCGTTCCGCGGAATTGAAATCGGACGTTTTGTTCGAGATCATCTCGCGAAGTTCAGCGAACGACAGGGTGTCGGCCATCGCGCGAAGCGTTGCCGGATACCCCGAAACCTGAGCGTAAATCTCGGCCGGAACGACCGACGTCACCACCGAGTCGTTGTAGAGGTGGATGAGTTGAATTGATTGAGCTCCATCGACTGCGCTGAGCAGTAGCGACTTGTCGGCGCCCACATCAACCGTGTAACACGTGGCACTCGCCACCGACACGGGAACCCCGGCAAAGTTGCCGAACGACGAGTAGTGCAAGTGGCCGGCGAGAATGGCGCGAACGTCCGAGCCACGCACTATCGGTTCGAGAAGTGACATCTCTTCGAGCTCAATCAACCTCACCAGTGGGTTGTGTGCAACGAGCGGTGGGTGGTGCATCGCCAGTACCGTGCCATGCGGTGCCGGTGTCGCCAATTCATTTGTGAGCCACACCCGCTGTTCTTCCGAGAGTGCGCCATGATGGTAGCCAGGTACCGATGTGTCGAGGGAAATAATGCGGAGGCCACCGACGTTGTAGACGCGGTCCTGAACGCCATCGCTCTCCTCGTCGAATAGTTCTCGCGAATATGCTGCCCGCTCATCATGATTGCCCATCACCCAGACGAGTTCGGCGCCCAATTCAGCGGCGGCTGGTTCTACTTGTCCGCGCAACCAGCGGTACGCGTCGACTTCGGCAATGTCGGCGAGGTCACCGGTAAACACCAACGCATCAATCTGCTGATCCCCCGCCCGAAGGCGGTCAAGAACCCGGGTGAGGTTCGATGCGACGTCAACGGTTGAGAAGAGTTTGCGCTCCCCGCCCAGCAAGTGGGTGTCGGAAATGTGGGCGATGACGTGTGACGCGGTGTCCGAGTCGAGCATGGCGCCAGATTACCGTCACGCAACGGTCTTTCGGGGCTAACTCTCGGTTGTCGGGCGTTGTATCCATCCGTGAATCGAGCGAACCACCCGTCCCACTCCCTCGAGCGAACCGAGAGTTGCCGTGACCGTGGTCACATCGATTCCCGCCTTTGCAGCAACCGCCTCGACCGTGCGCGGTTTCGACGACGACAGTGAATCGAGAATTCGCACGGCGGTGTCAGAATCGCGGGCGTCGAAACGTTCCGCGGTGAGATCGTGCCCGAACAATTCCGCAACGTCGGCGACTGTGGTGACCAAAGTTGTTGCGGGATTGGTTCGCAGTAATCGGTGGCACCCCGCGCTAGCACCACTGGTGATTGGGCCGGGAACCACCCCAATCGGTCGGTCGAGGTCGCGGGCATGGGTCGCGGTGTTCAGCGAACCGCTGCGATGTCCCGCCTCGATGACGACCGTCGCGCCCGCGATGGCTGCGATCAACCGGTTTCGTTGCAAGAACCTCCAGCGAGTCGGCGCGCCACCGGGACTCACTTCGCTGGTGACGACACCGCTTGCGATAATTCGTCGCAGAAGTTCGTCGTGTCCAGCCGGATACAACTGGTCGATGCCGCCAGCGAGAACCGCTACCGTTGAGCCGCCACACGCCAGCGTTGCGCGATGCGCCATACCGTCGATGCCGTATGCACCGCCCGACACAATCGTGAATCCTCGCGACGTGAGCCCAGCAGCAAAATCCATCGCGACGTGTTCGCCGTAACCCGTCGACGCACGAGCGCCGACGATCGCAACAGCGCGCTCTGGACTTGGTAAGGCATGAACGTCACCGCGACACCACAGAACTCGCGGACCGTGGTCGGCCAAGTCGACAAGACCAGAGGGCCATACCGAATCGGTCGGCCGGACGACCGTTGCACCCACCGACACCGCGGTCGACAACGAACGAAAGAGGGCGGGGGCGTCCATGCGAGGCTCCCATCGAGCGAGAGCTTCGGCGACCTCAGCCGCTGACACATCGTCATCCGCGAGGGTTGACGCAGCGGGCCGGGAGAGTATTCGAGCAAGGGAATCCGCCGCGCCCGATCGTCGAATAAGTGCGCCAGCGACGCGATCACCCGGTTCGGTCAGATACCCCCAGGCGACTTCCGCGAACGCGTCGCGCCTGTCCTTCATGTCACCGTCCGGTCGCACGGGAACCATCGCACGGTCGATATCGGTGTCGGAGAGATTCCAGCTCGTTGTCATGCAGGGACTCCTTGTCGCAGGTAGAGCGCACGACCTATGTGGTCGGCGGTGGGCATGGAAGAACCATCGCAATCTGCCAATGTCCAGGCGATACGAAGGACTCGGTCGTAACCGCGCATCGTGACGGCACCACGGTCGAGTGCGGCATCAAGCGCGCGAACGACCACGGGAGCGAGGCGAAATTTGCCCGACCGAATCTCCGTGGCGTCGGGACGTGTGTGCCCCCACCGGTCATTCGCCATCGCCCGCGCCGCCTCGACTCGCTCGCGCGCTTGAGCGGTCGTCATCCGTGGCGAAGTGTCATCAAATAGGTGAGCACGTGACACTCGAGATACAGGAACGTGGATGTCGATTCGGTCGAGGATGGGCCCGGATAATCGGGCCAAGTAGCGTCGTCGTCGATCGGGTGTGCACACACACGTCGAGTCAGGAACACCGGCGTTCCCGCACGGGCAGGGGTTTGCGGCGAGAACCAATTGAACCCTCGCGGGAAAGCGTGCGCTGTAGTTTGCGCGATGGATCACGATGTCGCCCGACTCGAGTGGCTGACGAAGCGCATCGAGGACGGTCGTGGCGAACTCGGGGGCCTCGTCCAAAAAGAGCACACCACGACTCGCTCGCGACACCGCACCGGGGCGAATCACGCCCGATCCACCCCCGACAATCGCAACGGCCGTCGCCGTGTGGTGTGGCGCGATGAACGGTGGGCGCGTCGCCAACTGCCGCGTCTGGGCGACTCGGGCAAGAGACGCAATGCTCGTTACCTCTAGTGCGTCGCGGGCGTCGAGATCGGGCAAAATGTCGACGAGCCGTTCCGCCAGCATTGTTTTCCCTGCCCCTGGCGGCCCTAGCAAAAACATGTGATGTCCGCCCGCCGCCGCGGTGACGAGCGCGTCGACGACATCGGGTTGCCCGACGATGTCCGACAGGTCGCGCGACGGGGGTGTCGACTCGGACTCGCTCGGTGGTTTGATTGCATCAACGTCTGACACCACGATGTCGGCGCCATGCTCACGAAGAGCGTGGGCGAGGCTCGCCACGGCAATAACCTCGATGCCTGGCACGAGTTCCGCCTCGGTCCGATTTCCTGCTGGAACCATGATGCGCCTCGCCCCGGCATCACGCGCGGCCACAACAGCCGGCAAAACTCCCGCGACCGGCCGGACCCGTCCATCAAGAGCGAGTTCGCCAATGTGCACACACGAGGCAACCGATTCCGCTGGCACATCCCTCGTCCCCGCCAGAATCGCCAGCGCGATGGCGAGGTCGAATCCGCTGCCCTGTTTCGGCAAACTCGCCGGCGAAAGGTTCACCGTGACACGAGTGGGCGGCATCGCGCACCCAGAATTGGCGACGGCGCTGCGAACGCGGTCTTTCGATTCGCCGAGTGAAGCATCGGGCAAGCCGATAAGAACCAGGGCGGGCAATCCCGACGCAATGTCGGCCTCGATATCGACGAGGTGTCCCGAAAGCCCTGACAACGCGATCGACTGGGTTCGGCCGACGGTCATTCGATGACCCCGACCCGGTGTTCGAGGCTGCCAACGGCGAGTCCATCACCGATGATGCCGATCGCGTCGATTCGAACCGTTCCGGCATGAACCCGGTGAACACGGCACCACTCGCCCGCAAGGACACGCAATCGCGCGAATTTGGCCGGGGTTATCGCCTCAAGCGGGTGCCCAAACCGCTCGGTTCTGCGGGTCTTGACCTCGACAAACGCGATGGTTCGTCCGTTGCGAGCGACGATGTCGATTTCACCGTGATGGCAGCGCCAACCGCGATCGAGAACGTCATAGCCGTTCGCGACGAGAAAATCGCCCGCGACGGTTTCACCCCATCGGCCCAATTCGTCTTTGAGTGCCATTGTTCCTCCCCCAACAGGGTCGGACATTCACGGCACTAGCGGACGGGCGAGGACCCGAACCGTGGAGAACTCAACTGGGCGAGGCGATGTGCGAAAAGGTTAGTTGTCGCCGATTGCGAGGTCACGCGGCAACTTGAGTTCTTTCTTGCCGGTCTCTTCGACGTTGATGTCCTTGAACGTCAAAATCTTAACCGACTTCACGAAACGGTCCGCGCGATAAACATCCCACACCCACACATCGGTGAGCGTCAATTCAAAATAGAAGTCGTTCCCCGCTTCTTTGACGACCTGCTGGACATCATTTGCGAGGTAAAAGCGCCGTTCGGTTTCGACCACGTATGAGAACTGCCCTGCGACGTCGCGGTACTCGCGATACAGATGCAACTCTGCTTCGCGATCATAGGCGTCAAGGTCATCGTCATTCATCGAGATTCATTCTATTCTTTCGGCGCCTCGGCCAATACCGAAGACAACCAGGTCCGACGATGGAAGTCGGTCGCCCCGTGTGCACGAATCGCGGTGAAGTGACCTTCGCTTCCGTATCCCTTGTTGGATGCCCAACCGTAGGTATCGTTGTCCCCCGCCGACTCGACCATGAGCCGATCCCGATACACCTTGGCCCAGACGGATGCGGCGGCGACAACCGCACAATCGCGGTCGGCCTTGGTTCGGACCATGATGTCGACTGGAGGCAAAAGCGAGGCCTTCAGCCAATTGTGCGAGCCGTCCAAAATCACCGATGCGCCGGACAGGTCGTGACCGTCGATGGCGAGCGTCGCAAACGCCCGTTCGGCCGCGCGTGCAAGCGCTGAGATGATTCCGAACTCGTCGATCTCGGCAGCCGTTGCTTCACCGGTAGCGATCGCGTCCACCCAGTCGGCCACGGGTTGCATCAATTTCTCACGCTTCGACGCGGCGATCAGTTTTGAATCGCGCAGACCGACCGGGAAATCGGTCGCCATTCGAATCACGGCTACCCCAACGACAACGGGACCTGCCACCGCGCCTCGTCCGACCTCGTCAACACCGACCACAACCCCGCTACCCTTCGCGAGCAACTCACGCTCGAGGTCGAGGGTTGGGTCACTCGGCATTCGCGAAATTACCCGCGTGATTATCGAGCCACGTCCAGTGCGAAATCGGCCACGACACAACAACAGCACGGCCGACGACCTTGTCGAGTGGAACGAACCCGCCCCCCGGCTTGTCCTGGTTGAATCGCGAATCGGCAGAGTCGTATCGATTGTCCCCCATCACCCAGAGCGAGTCGGCGGGAACCGTGACGTCGAATTCCATGCCGCTCGACGCCTCGTGATTAGGCGTTGTGACGATGTACGGCTCGTTCACGGATTTACCGTTTACCTGCAACAACCCTTTCGCATCACAACACACGACGCGATCACCCGGCAAACCAATAAGGCGTTTAACGAGATGATCCTGGGAATCCGAGCCGCCGAAACCGACGACCGTTGCGATGAGGTCGAGGGCGGCAGTGACGAGGTCGGGTTCGGGCGAATCGTAGTTCGGCAACCAACCACCCGGGTCGCTAAACACCACGACATCACCGTGCTGGAGAGGGAAAACATCAGGAACCAACTCATTGACAATGATGCGGTCATCGACGATCAGCGTGTTTTCCATCGATGCCGAGGGAATAAAAAACGAGCGGAACAGGAACGTTTTGACAACGAACGAAATCAGCAGGGCCGCCGCAATGATGATGACCAAATCCTTGAGGAATCCCAGAAGGCCTTTGATAAAGGGTTTAGGCATGGAGTCCTTAGAAAAGCAGTGGGAAATGATTGTTGGGCAATTCTACGACCAAAGAATATGAGCCCATCACATAACGTGACGGGCTCATATCGAGAGTGCGAAAACTTAGGAGTCGCGCTTCTCGCGGATTTTTGCCTTCTTGCCGCGAAGTGCACGCAAGTAGTAGAGCTTGGCGCGACGAACGTCACCGCGGCTTACGAGCTCGATGTGATCAATGACCGGCGAGTGGACCGGGAACTTACGCTCGACACCGACTTGGAAAGAGATTTTGCGAACGTTGAACGTTTCGCCAATTCCGTGACCGTTTCGACCGATGACCACACCCTGAAAAACTTGGATTCGGCTGCGGTTACCTTCAATAATGTTTACGTGAACCTTCACCGTGTCGCCGACGCGGAAGTCGGGGACGTCGCTACGAAGCGACGCGGCGTCAATTGCATCAAATTTCTGCATTGTTCTTTCGCTTTCTGCACTCGCTTCGGGACGGATGCGGGAGGTTCTGGTCGCGATGTAGTCACATGGCTCGTCCCCCGAAGCAGAGGGCCCGTGAATCGCGTGTGCCAGTCGGCACAAAGCACAATCTTGCCACAGTCGAGCTCTCTTTACCAATTAGGCTGACACGGATAGGAAGAAGGCACGACGTGATTGAACTTCACACCCCCGCCGAGATTGAAGCGATGCGACCCGCTGGCCGTTTCGTCGCGTCGGTTTTGGTGGCCGTTCGCGAGGCAACAACCGTCGGAACCAACCTTCTTGAACTCGACGCCATTGCCCATCAGATGATTCGCGATGCAGGCGCAGAGTCGTGCTACATCGACTATCACCCGTCGTTCGGCGGCTCACCGTTCGGCAAAGTCATCTGCACGAGCATCAACGACGCGGTGCTTCACGGCCTCCCCCACGACTACGCCATTGCCGATGGCGACATCGTCAGCATCGACTTTGCCGCGAGTATCGACGGCTGGGTGTGTGACTCTGCGATCAGTTTCGTCGCCGGCACCGCAGACCCCGAGGATCTTCGCATTATCAAGGCAACCGAGGAGGCGCTTGTTGCCGGAATCGCCGCGGCGACGGTCGGCAATGCAATCGGTGACATTTCGGCTGCCATCGGTGACGTCGCGGACTCGTATGGTTATGGAGTCAACTTGGATTTCGGTGGACACGGAGTTGGTCGCGAGATGCACGGTGACCCGCACGTCCCCAACGACGGTCGACCCGGTCGAGGGTACAAACTTCGCGAAGGACTCGTCATCGCCATCGAACCGTGGTTCATGCGCGACACTGACGAAATCTTCAC
>WLEN01000090.1 GCA_009704225.1 Actinomycetota bacterium
CGGCTGGTTTTACACCCTGCACGTTCTTTCGACCGCATTGTTTGACCGACCCGCGTTCACGAATGTCATCAGCCACGGGATTGTTCTGGGTAACGACGGACAGAAGATGTCGAAATCACTGCGCAACTACCCGGACGTGTCCGAGGTGTTCGAACGCGATGGGGCCGACGCGATGCGGTGGTTCCTCATGTCGTCGAGCGTGATCCGCGGCGGAAACCTCGTCGTCACGGAAGAAGGTATCCGCGAATCAGTTCGCCAGTTCCTGTTGCCGCTCTGGAGTACCTACTATTTCTTCACGCTGTATGCGGGCGATGTTGATGCCGTCCGCCTTACCGATTCGACCCACGTTCTCGACCGCTATCTGTTGGCCAAGACCCGAGAGCTGATTGAGAAAGTCACGACCGACCTCGACGCCCTGGACAGTCCGATGGCAGCCTCGGCGATTCGCGATTTCGCCGACGTGTTGACCAACTGGTACGTCCGTCGATCGCGTGACCGATTCTGGGATGGCGACGATCGCGACGCGGTCGACACGTTGTACACGGTCCTCGAAACGGTGTGTCGCATCGCTGCACCGCTCGCGCCTCTCGTAACCGAAGAGGTCTGGCGCGGACTGACCGGCGGAGAAAGTGTTCACCTCACGGATTGGCCCGACCCTGCAGAGTTTCCCGCAGATCACGCGCTCGTTGTGGCGATGGACCGAGTTCGCGAGGTTGCGTCGGCTGCTTTGGCTTTGCGCAAATCGAAGGGACTTCGCGTTCGGCTTCCGTTGGCGAACCTCACGGTCGTCGTCCCAGCGGCACCAACGATTCCCGAGTTCAGCGACATCCTGCGGGACGAAATCAATGTCAAGACCGTCTCGGTTGTCGAACTCCGCGAGGAATCAATCGGCGAATACGGAATCACCCGCCGACTCTCGGTCAATTCACGGACGCTCGGCCCACGCATCGGTGGACAGGTGCAGCAGGTCATCGCCGCAACGAAGGCGGGCGATTGGTCGGTCGACAGAGATGTCGTCATCGCTGGCGGAATCGCGCTCGAAGCGGGCGAATACGACCTCGTCCTTGACGTGGCCGACGAGGCGGTTGCCGTTGCGTTCCTCGGTAATGCTGGGTTCGTCGTGCTCGACACCGTCGTGACCCCGGAACTCGCCGCCGAAGGACTGGCACGCGACGTGGTTCGTGCTGTGCAGCAGGCTCGCAAAGACTCCGGGCTCGACGTCAGCGACCGAATTCGCCTCGAGATCGAAAGCGATGCTGTCACGATTATCGCGATGCGTGACCATCAGGATCTGAT
Source organism: Actinomycetota bacterium (assembly GCA_009704225.1). The sequence goes on from WLEN01000090.1 coordinate 1,297, forward strand.
CGCAGGGGAGACACTCGCAGTCGAACTCGAGTTCGTTGACGGCTCGTCCGGAACCACCGAGGTCGGTGACGGCGCGCGCATTCGCGTCGGTTTGGAAAAGGCGTGACCGACTTCCGTGCCGAGGTAGGTGCAATCTTTGAGTCGCTCGTCGCCCGAATCGGCGAGCGCGCGCCGCAACCGCGTCTCCATGCGACTCTCAAGGCCGTCGAATATCTGGGCAATCCGCAACAGTCGTATGCGATTGTCCACGTGACGGGAACTAACGGTAAGACATCGACCTCGCGCATGATCGAAGCCCTGTGTCGTGCTCACGGTCTTCGCACGGGGCTCATGACGAGTCCCCACCTGCGTTTCGTGACCGAACGCATCATGATCGACGGCGAACCGATCAGCGACGAGAAGTTCGTCGAGAACTGGCGAGACGTCGAGCCTTACATAAACATGGTCGACGAAGACCTCGTCGCTAATGGCGAGGTTCCGTTGACATATTTTGAGACGCTCACCGTTCTAACACTCGCCGCCTTCGCCGACGCACCGGTGGACGTCGCCATCCTCGAAGTCGGAATGGGCGGCGCCTGGGATTCAACGAACGTCGCCGATGCTGATGTTGCGGTTTTCACGCCCATCGGAATCGACCACGCCGAGTTCCTGGGCAATACGATCACCGAAATTGCCCGCACCAAAGCGGGAATTATCAAACCCAGCAGCATCGTTGTTTCGTCCGCACAGGAGCCCGACGCGATGGCGGAAATTGTGGCAGCGGCCCAGATGATGGAGGGCGAGCTTTTTGTCGAAGGCGACGGCTTCGAACTGATGTCGAGCGTCTCGGCGGTCGGCGGGCAAGTGATGCAGATTCGCGGCCGCGCCGCCGCGTACCGCGACGTTCCGGTGACGTTACACGGACGCCACCAAGCACTCAACGCAACGTTGGCGATTGCCGCAGTGGAATCGCTGTTCGGAAACGGTTCGCGACCGATTCCCGACGACATCCTCAGCATTGCGCTGGGTAACGTCACAAGCCCCGGTCGACTTCAGTATCTTGCGGCGAATCCGCCGATTATCGTCGACGCGGCACACAACCCTCACGGAGCAACCGCGCTCGCCACCGCGATTCGCGATGTCTTGCCGTTCGAGAACATGTGGTGCGTGATCGGCGTGTTGGACGACAAAGACGCCCGCGGCATCATCGAAGCACTCGATCCCGTGGTCGCCGGCTTCATTTGCACGCAGTCCAATTCAGACCGAGCAATGCAAGCAAACGACCTCTCGGACATTGTGGCGGCCCTGGTTGGGTCCGATCGAGTCAGCGCGGAACCGACACTCTCGTCCGCGATCGAGACAGCAAAGTCGATGTGCGGCCCATCAGATGCGATTATGGTCACGGGGAGTATCACTCTCGTGGGGGACACCATCACCCTCGCCCGAACGGAGAACTGGACATGAGCGAACGCCGACAGCGCAGCGCCACCGAATCGCTGCTGAGCGTCGCATTTGGTGTCGAGATGGCTACCATTCTGTTCGGCGCTATTGCGATGGCCGGACTTCACAAACAGCAGTGGCTCGAAGTCCTGATTAGCGCAGTCATCCTCGTCGCAATGCTCGCGCTTGCCCAAGCAACGCTTCGCCGAGGACTCCACCCGATCGTCTACGCGTCACAAGCGCTCTTGGCTCTGCCGGTGGTTACCGAACCGATGTGGGGTTTGGCCTGGCTTGTTTGCATCGTATTTTTCACGTATTGCCTCGTCAAGGGACAACAACTTGACCGTCGAAAGGAACAACAATGACCGAACGTCAGGACACTCTCGTTCTCATCAAGCCGGATGGCACCGAGCGCAACCTCGTCGGCGAGATCCTGCGTCGTATCGAGGCGAAGGGTTATGAAATTGTCGACCTGCGCATGCTCACCCCCGACCGCGCACTGTTGTCGTCGCACTACGCGGAACACGAGGGTAAGCCCTTTTTCGAGCCTCTCGTCGAGTTCATGTCGAGCGGACCCGTCGTCGCGGCCAAGGTTCGCGGACACCGGGTCATTGAGGGCTTCCGGACTCTCGCCGGCACCACTGACCCGACACTCGCCGCACCCGGCTCGATTCGTGGCGACCTCGCCCGCGACTGGGGCCTATCGGTCCAAAAGAACCTCGTCCACGGCAGTGATTCGCCCGAGTCGGCCGCCCGCGAACTCGCGCTCTGGTTTTAATATCCGCTGAGAAGCATTGGAACAAGCAACGGGAAATGCGCAATAATCGCGAGAGCGATACCCGCAATATTCACCAGTGGCAGCAACCACGAAAACGGCAGAATCGCAGCACCGATTCGTGACAGCTTGTCGCTGTCGAACAACAGTTTCTCGCGCAGAAGCCACGGGAGCACAACCCACAACATGATCGATTGTGTTGCCCACGTGACCATGCAATAAAGGCACAAGAAGCCGATGTCATAAACGGCGGCAAAGAACAGCCACATGAGGAAGAACCAGGCGACGAACATTCCGACGGTAAATGCACGCCAGTACCAGCGAGCATAAGTCGCACCCGCGAGCATTCCCGCCCCGGTTGCGGCGACGACGCCCCATCCAATCAGACCCCAGAAATAGTTGGGGACTCCAAAGAATGCGCGCGCCTCGTCGGATTGCATGACGTTTCCGCAGCTGAAAAACGGGTTGATGTTGCACGACGGCTGGGTACCGTCCTTGAGAAGGTAATACCCCTCGGTCGACAGAGTCAGTGCGGCCCACAGAGAAATCAACCCGAAAACGAGGATGAAAGCGCCGAACGCAAATCTGCCGCGGAAGGTGGGGTTCACAGTTCCATTATCGCCCCTCCGACCGCGAGAACGCGCCGCCGGCTCGTCGTTCGGGCTATACTGAGGTTGCGCGTTCATCGCGCAGGACTTTTCCGGACACGCCGGGCTAGAAATCGAAAGATTTGAGCGGATAGTCAGTTCCGCGCGTAGTGACAGTACGCGGATTGCGTCACTCGATGCGATCACACAACAGATTTGAAGC
>WLEN01000091.1 GCA_009704225.1 Actinomycetota bacterium
TCACATCGTCCACAAAGGAAGAGGTCAACCGTGTCGGTCGCTATCAAGCCGCTCGAAGATCGCATTGTCATTCAGCAGCTCGCTGCTGAGCAGGTCACGTCGTCGGGAATTGTCATTCCTGATTCGGCCAAGGAAAAGCCCCAAGAGGGTGAAGTTGTCGCTATCGGCCCCGGCCGCATCGATGACAACGGAAACCGCGTTCCCCTTGATGTCGCCGTTGGCGACGTTGTCCTGTACTCGAAGTACGGCGGAACCGAAATCAAGTACGACGGGGTCGAGTACCTCGTTCTCTCGGCTCGCGACGTGCTTGCCATCGTTAAGCGCTAACTAATCCCTCGAAAGGCTCCTGCGTTCGTCGCGGGGGCCTTTCGCGTTGGCGAGTAGGGTGAAACAGTGAGCACCCCCACCCGGACCAGCGGCGTAGTAGCCGGGCTGGGTTCCTACTTCCTGTGGGGATTCCTCCCGCTGTATTTCGTCATTCTCGGGAGCACCGGGCCATGGGAGATCGTGTCGTGGCGGATATTGTGGTCGATGCTCTTTTGTGTGGGCATCCTCGTCGTGACGAAGCAGTTCAGGGCAACCGTCGCCCTGCTACGTAACAGAAAAATCGTGCTCTATACGATCGCCGCCGGCGTGCTCATCTACGTGAATTGGCAGTTCTACATCATCGCAAACCTGACCGGACGCATCGTGGAAGGGTCACTGGGTTACTTCATCAACCCGCTCGTGACAATCCTGTTGGGCGTCCTCGTGCTTGGAGAGAAACTTCGCCCACTGCAGTGGGTGTCGATGTCCCTTGCGGCGATTGCCGTCATCATCCTGATCGTGGGTTACGGCCAGGTTCCGTGGCTCTCGTTTATCCTTGCCGGTTCGTTCGGGATTTACGGACTCGTGAAGAACCGCATCGGCGGAATCCTCAATGCGACCCAGAGCTTGACCTTCGAGACGATGTGGCTTGTCCCCGTTGCGGTGATTTTCGTGTCAATCGAAATGGCTGCTGGCACGCTCGACTTCGGTGCGCACGATCCGGCGAACACGCTCCTTCTCATTGCGCTCGGCCCCGTCACCGCAATCCCGCTCTTGCTCTTCGGGTTTGCATCATCGCGAGTCCCATTGTCGTGGATGGGATTTATGCAGTACGTCGCCCCGACGTTGCAGTTCACCATCGGGGTTTTTGTCATGCACGAGCCGATGCCCCCCGTCCGTCTCGTTGGTTTTGCGCTCGTGTGGGTTGGTTTGCTGGCGCTCATGATTGACATGGCGCAGCGAAATCGGCGTCGAACTGCCTGAAATCTGTGCGTACGGGGCACGGCGGGCGAGAATTGTAGGGGTTTAGGCGCTGCCTAATCTAAATTTGTGTTTTGCATTTACCCCAATGCATCGATAGCGTATACGCAAGCGGCGAATCGTCCGATTCGTTGTTCCATGGAAAAATCAAGGAGAAAAATGGGCGCATTTGCGAAGGCTTCGGCCTCCCGTAAGGTCGCATCGCTTCTCGGTGGTCTCGCTATGCTCGGTACCTCAGCACTCGTGCTGAGCGGCTGTGCAGCAGGCACCGATGGTGCTGTTGACCCCGTCGGCGACCTGACCCTCAAGATCGGTACTGCTCTTCCTCAAACCGGAAGCCTGGCATTCCTCGGACCCCCCGAAGAAGCCGGTGTAGCACTTGCCGTCAAGGACATCAACGATGCCGCCAAGGGCGTTACCGTTGAGGTCACCTGGGGTGACTCGGGCGATACCGACAACAAGGCATACGAGACCGAAGTTCCGCGTCTTCTCGACGCTGGCGTTTCGGCCATCATCGGTGCCGCATCGTCGGGTACCTCGCTTCAGTTCATCGACCAGGTTGTTGGCGCTGGAGTTATCCAGTTCTCGCCGGCAAACACTTCGGCTGCTCTCACCACGTATGACGACAAGGGACTGTACTTCCGTACCGCTCCTTCGGACGTCCTCCAGGGTGAAGTTCTCGGAAACCTGATTGCTGCTGACGGTATTCAGACCCTCGGCATGATCGTTCTCAACGACTCGTACGGAAACGGCGACGGAACCAAGGATGCTGCCGGTAACTTCACCGGTGGTCTCGCTGGCTTCACGACCGCTGCTTTCGTTGCGGCTGGTGGAGAAGTTGTTGCTCAGCCCACGTTCAACACGGGTGACACCAACTTCGATGCTCAGATCGCTGAGGTCACGGCGGCTAACCCCGACGCGATCGTTTTGATCACGTTCGAAGAACTCAAGACCATTGCTCCGAAGCTCATCGGTGGCGGCTTCCCCGCAGACAAGGTTTACCTTGTTGACGGAAACGTTGCTAACTACAGCGAGGACTTTGAGGCTGGACTTCTCGAAGGCGCAAAGGGAACGGTCCCCGGACTGAACCTCGAGACCATCGCGGACTTCACGACCGCATTGAACGACAACTGGGTTGCCGAAGGCAACGCTGACCTCGAATCCGTATTCGCATACGGTCCTGAGGCTTACGACGCCGTCGTCCTTCTCGCACTCGCTTCGCTCGAAGCTGGTTCGGTTGAGGGTGTAGACGTCGCCGCGAAGCTCCAGGAGGTCTCTGGTGGTACCGGTGACGGAACCAAGTGCACCACGTTCGCAGAATGCGCCGACATCATCATTGGTGGCGGAACCGCAGACTACGACGGTGTATCAGGCCCCATCACCTTCAACGAAGTTGGAGACCCCACCGAAGCATCAATCCAGGTATACGAGTACATCAACGACAACACCTCGGTTCCTTACGCAGGATAATCCGATTGTGTTGAGTCGCTGACTCAAGGGAAGGCCCCGGGTTCGCCCCGGGGCCTTTTCTGTTACCGGGTTTCCTCACGCACGAAAAACGGGGCCGACCCGAAGGCCGACCCCATTGTGAGGTGTTGGGTTAGGTGCCGAGCGTACCGAGATACAGCCCGATCACCTTGGGGTCGTTCAGCAGGTCGCGGCCCGAGCCGGTGTACGCATCCTTGCCCTGGTCGAGGACATAACCACGGTCACAAATCTGAAGGCAGCGACGCGCGTTTTGCTCGACCATGATGGTCGTGACACCGGCCTTATTGATCTCGGAGACGCGGATAAATGCCTCGTCTTGGCGCACCGGTGAGAGACCCGCGCTGGGCTCGTCGAGGAGGAGCACTGCGGGGTTCATCATGAGCGCCCGGCTCATTGCCACCATTTGGCGCTCACCGCCCGAGAGCGAGCCTGCGCGCTGCTTGAGACGTTTTCCCAGTTCGGCAAAAATGCCGGTGACGAACTCGAGACGCTCGTTGTACGCGCTGGGGTTCTGGTACAAGCCCATCTGTAGGTTTTCTTCGATTGTGAGGCTGGGGAACACGTTGTTCGACTGTGGAACGAAACCCACACCGCGAGCGACCAGTTGGTTTGCCTTGAGACCAGTGATGTCGTCACCGTTGAGAGTGATGGACCCTTCGCGAACCTTGACTAAACCAAAGATGGCTTTGAGTAACGTCGATTTACCGGCTCCGTTGGGACCGATGATGCCGATGAGTTCGCCCTTGTTGGCGTAGAGGTTTGTCCCGTTGAGGATGTTGACGCCGGGAAGGTAGCCCGCGAACAGGTCCTTCGTTTCGACGACGGGGATTTCGTTCTTCGTCGCCATTATTTCTCCTTCGGGATCTTTGGCAGGGTGATCCGGCCAGTCACAGCCCCGAGGTCGATGTCCTGGTGGCTACCGAGATAGGCGTCGATCACGGCGGGGTTCTTCATGACCTCGTCCGGTGCGCCTTCAGCCACGACCTTCCCTTCGGCCATGACAATGACCCAGTCGGCAATGTGGCGAACCATCTGCATGTCGTGTTCGACAAAGAGAACGGTCATTCCATCTTTCTTGAGGTTGAGAATGTGATCGAGCAACGACTGGGTCAATGCTGGATTAACCCCCGCCATCGGTTCGTCGAGCATAACGAGTTCCGGGTTCGTCATCAGTGCACGAGCCATCTCGAGCAGTTTGCGTTGTCCGCCCGAGAGCGACGCAGCGAAGTCGTCGCGCTTGGTGTCGAGTTTGAATCGCGTCAAGATTTCGAGAGCTTTCGCCTCAATCTCGATTTCCTTCTTCTTCCAGAGGAAGGAAAACAGGCTGGCACTGAGATTTTCACCCTTCTGTTCGGTGCTTCCCAACTTCATGTTGTCCATGACCGTGAGAAGCCCCAGCGCCTTCGTCAACTGGAAGGTGCGGATGAGTCCCCTTCGCGCCACCTTGAAAGCCGA
>WLEN01000092.1 GCA_009704225.1 Actinomycetota bacterium
CCGTTGAGTGTCACAGCGTGAACCGCGGCGGTGAGTGCATCGATAAAGCTTGACGCACCGGGTTCTGCCCCAAACGTCACTGTTGTGTGCGACCGGAACGTCGTATCCGAACTAGTCAGATCGAGCCGAACCGCATAGGACTCTGTTCGAATGACGCTCGCTCGCTCAATCGCTTCGACACGGGTCAGGTTTTCTCCGGGCACGGTAACTCCTTCTTTGCATACTGCACAACAAATTTAACGCTCCAACAGAACGTCAACGCCGAGAAGGAAATGCTAGCCTTCGAGCAATTCTGCAACCGCGACCGGGTTGTTTGCCCGGTCGGACGAAACGCGGCTTCGCGCAACGCTCAGCTCTCCCAAGTCAAACCCGTTGGTCAACGAGCGAATCGTGTAAAGGAAGCCGCTGATGTCTTCGAGGTTGCGACGAGCCTTATCGAGTCGGTCTTCGAGGTCACGCGTCATGTTCTCGACAAATACCTGAGACGACGCCGTAATCTCGCCAGTGATCTTTTCGGCGTTGCCAAGTGCCTTGTCAGATCGCGAACGGGCCTCTTCTAAAGTCTTAGCTGCTCGAGTCTGCAACGCAGAAACGTATTTCTCGGTCTCGGCGGCGACGGCGTCAGCACGCTTGTTTGAGGATTCAGTGTGTTCGTCCGCTTCGCTCGTCGTTTGAGCGGCGTACTTTTCCGCGTCACCGAGAATCGTCGCGATTTCTTTCGCGGCTTTCTCGTTGAGAATTCGCGTTTCGTTATCGATGCGACTCGCAAGTTGCTCTGCACGTCGAAGTTCTTCCAGGGCAGCGCTCATCGCGCTGTCAATTTCTGAATTGGCTTTCTCGCGAAGGGCCGCAATCTGCGATTCTGCATCAGCGAGGACCGCCGCGGACAATTTGTCGACCTGCGCCCTCTCCTGAGCCACCTTCTGGTGATCGTTTGCGATCTGTTTGCGAACTTTCTCAGCCGCGTCTTTTGCAGTACGGCGGATTTTTTCGGCGCTCTCTTTCGCAGCGGCCACTGCAGAGCGAGCTTTGAGCGTCGACGCTTTGGTACGACTCGATGAGTCCGCCGTTGCCTTCTCCACCTGGGCGCGCGTCTCTTTTTGAGCGTCGGCAATAAGTTTTGCAGCTTGTTCCTCGGCTAAAGAAATGGCCGATTCAAAAGCGACACCAAGTTCAGCAAATCGGGGCTTGGTCGTCTGTCGTTCGTGGATTTTGCGTTCGAGGCGTCGGATCTCAGCCTCTGCTTTGGCGAGTACATTTTCTTGAGTCGCCACCGCTGCACGAAGGTCTGTGATGACTCGGGCAACTTCGGCTGCGTCGTAGCCTCCGAGAGTACGCGAGAAAGGTACGCCGGATTCGTTGGTAGTCATTAGTTGTCACCCTCCACGATTTCCGCCTGTCGGATACTACGCATCCCTGTCGTTGAGCCTGCTTCAATTGCGTCAACGTTTACTTCTTGCGAAACGTCTCTCATGTGGACCGCATAGTCGCTGAGCGCCACGCTGTTTCGACGGATTTCACTGATGCTGAGTTCCGCGTCGTACGTGAAGTCAGCGAAGAATTCTTCGGATGATCGGGCGATTTCTTCTGATCGCAACATAGCCTCTGAGATTGACTTCTCGACGAGGCTTCGTGAATCCTGGAGAATTTCGTCCGCGCGAATCTGCGCGGAGGCAAGGTATTCATCGGCGCTCTGTTTGGTTGACGACGCTTCCGCAATAGCAAACTCAAGGTGGGCGTCCGCCGATTCATAGGCGAGCCGAGCGTAGGTATCGGCTTCGTCGTGAATCGCCGTGCTTGAGGCCTGTGCGTCGGATACGTCCATACCAATGCGCTTCTCGGTCTCGACTTTGGTGTCGGTCGCGATACGGACCAATTCGGTCGCTCGACGCTTGATTTCCGTAATCTCGATGTAGGACGTTGCGCGCGCATCGCTAATCTGCTGCTCCGTTTGGCTAATCATGCTCGCAGCGGTACGCTCGGCACGCGACGCAACGGTTTCCATACGTGCACGTTCGTCGTCAATCAATTGATTTGCGGTTGTTCTTTCGCGATCGACCTGAAGTCGAATCTCGTTGGCGTCAGCCTGCGCCGCAACCACCATGTCACGGGTCTCGCGCTCTGTCTTGTCCGCGAGGTTCCGAATGTCAATGTCGGTCTTGTTCAGAATCGCTGCGGTCTCGGCCGCGGCGTCGGCGCGCAACCGTCGGGCGTGTTGTTCCGCGACACGGAGCGTTTCTTCGAACGTCGAGCCTAACTTCGAGAATGATGGGGTGGCGGAAGTCGGGTCGGCGATTTCGCGCTTGAGGCGGGTAATCGTGCGGGTACGCTCGGCAAGAGCGAGCTCTGCGGAAGACAGCGAGTGGTTAAGCGAACGAATAACTTCGTCCACCTGACCCGTGTCAACACCGCGGAATGCCCGCTTGATGTCCGATGTAGCCATTGAAACCTCCAGATTGTCCGGTTTGCGCGCCAAACCTTCCGTGTCCAATAGTAGTGCATTCTGGAGCGGAAAATAGGTCCGAAGATAATGACGTGACTTAGTTATTCTGAGTTGTGAGGCCGAGAGTTACGAATTGGTCATACAGAAATGGTCCGAGCGTTTTTCCGAAAACTGCCGTGATGTGGCGGTAATCCCGGTAAACGCTCACCCCGCCGATGACGAGGGGGCACCGCGAGCGGTCGCAGTAGATCTCGCTGAAATCGATTGTGTCGAGATTAAGTTCTCGTGCGACATCAAAAGCGTGATCGTCGAAGCCAAAACCTTTCACACGCGGCATCGTGCAACTGCTCGCGTCAAGGCGATTGTAAATAACGCAATTTCTTTCTTTTTCTCCGATTCCTGGATTGTCTTTGAGGACAACGAATCGGATACCGTGTAAGGCGAGATCCTGGTAGGTGGCCTCGAAATCCGTTCGCTCTTGGGCGTCGGGAATGCGGCGTGTATGGTCCACGGCTTGAACCAAAACTGCGAAGTCAAACTCACCGGCAATTAAGCGATTTCGGACTGCCTCGTTACGTTCACTGCAGCGGTTTCCTCGACCAACCACGAACGGGCAGGCGTTGAGAAAGAATCCATGAACGGCAACGCCGAGGCGCTTGCCCACGTCATCCCAGGCCACCCATTGCGCTTTCGCATGTGAATCTCCAACGACAACAATCGAGTTTCGAGCATTCAGGTCACCGAGGACGCAGTCAAAATAATTTGCACTTTCGAGAGGGACACAGGTCGGAGTCGCTGGAGGATACGAGGGGAGGGATTGTGCGCCGAAGAGCACCTCTGTCGATGGCGGGCATTCGAACACCGCGGCTCCTGCGCCTTTACAGAACGGCCGCACCAGCGGGTAGGTGGGCTTGGCGGCATTGGGGGATGAGGCCGAGGTCGGCGGAAGGAGATTCGCTGCACTCACCGGATCCAGTCCTTTAGTGGCGATGCCCGTTGCAGTCACCGTTCCGACGATGAGAACTGCGGTCAGCGAAGCGGCAATGGTAGCCAAAAAGATTGGTCGGCGAACGAGGGTCGAGGTCGTCGAACGGATTGGCTGCTCGATGAAACGAAAACTCAACGCCGATAAGACAAAAACGATTAACAGTGCAATGATTTTGGGGAAAAAGGTCAATTCCATGCCAATGACGAGTGGCGCCAAAATGAGGACCGGCCAGTGCCAGAGGTAGGCAGAGTATGACCGGTCACCCACCCACACGAGGCCAGAAATTGCTTTCGTGACAGAGGTAAAACGGAAACTCGTCATTGGTGCCGCACAAATGATGATTAGTCCGGTAGCCACGACAGACGGAACAACCCCAAACCCGGGCACAAATTCGCCTAGCCCCGGCAAAAAGGACACACCGACGATAACAGTCCACGCTGCGATGCTGATGATGTGCCTAGACCGTGCCGAGATTCGACTCGCACTAGATGGTCCCATGACGGCGATAGCCGTGCCGACTCCTAATTCCCAGGCGCGGGCGAACGGGTCATAGTAGGTTGCCGGGTTCGCGGAGTCGAGACTTGTCGCATAGATGAACGACGCGATCGTGATTGCACAGACGGCGAGCAACACGATTCGGAGAAAAAGTTTGGTTGGCAGGCGCGATACCCGAGACAGCAACAATGTGGCGGCGATGACGACTGGCCAGACCAGATAAAACTGTTCTTCGACCGCGAGAGACCAAAAGTGCTGAATTGGTGACGTGATGTCTTCTCGGTGGTTGTAATCGACC
>WLEN01000093.1 GCA_009704225.1 Actinomycetota bacterium
GGTTCGTGTCGATTCCGAACCCGAAAGAACACTGGGCGACTGTCGTCGGGGCCGTCTGTGACGGCTTCAGCGTAGTTCTCGCGCGTTCTCCGCACGGGCTGTCCCCCACGAGCGCCGCGCGCGTCACGGCGCTGGCACACCGCACCGGGGCGGTTCTCGTCGTCCTGGGTGAATGGCCAGGCGCGACCGCCCGAATCGAGGTGACCTCGGTGGTGAACCACGGCGTCGGCGACGGGCACGGGGTGTTGTCGGGGCGTGACATCCACCTGCGGGCATCGGTTCGGGGTGTGGTGAAGAACGGGGTTCTTCCGTGGCCGCTCGATCGCGAAATCGAAACCCCCGTTCGTCGACTGCGAGTCGTCTCGTGACCCGGGTTCTCGTCGTGGACATCCCCGGCTGGTCCGACCGCTTCGAGGACGAGGCGGCAGCCGTCCGACACTTCGACCCCGTCATCGTGTCGGTTGAGAACACCGTTCCTCTGGTCAGGATGCTGCGGCCGGGACGCATCGCGATGGGTGCGCGCGGTCCTGCGCGGTATTACCGGGGCGAAGACATGGCGGCGGAGGCGTTACGAGCCGTTCACCCCGACGCGCGCATCGGGATTGCCGACGGGTTGTTCACTGCGGTCACCGCGGCGACCCGAGCCAACCCCGTATGCATCGTGCCGGCGGGTCGTTCTGCCGAATTCCTCGCCCCGTTGTCGGTCGACCGGGTGGGTGACGCCGACCTCGTCGGGTTACTACGGAGATTGGGCATCACGACACTGGGTGCGTTCGCGGCTCTGGATGCGGGGGCGGTGCGCGACCGATTCGGTGTCGCCGGTGAACTGTTGCACCGATCGGCGGCCGGCCACGACGACTCCCCTGTTACCCCCCGCGACGTTCCCGTCGACTATGCACGGGTCGTCGACTGCGAGCCCGCGATTGTTCGCGCCGACGAACTCGCGTTCACCGTGCGCGCCGTCGCCGACGAATTCATCGATACCCTCGCACGTGCGCGATTCGTCTGCACCGCGGTGTGGGTGACGCTCACGACGGAACGCGGCGACGAACACGAACGGTGTTGGGCGCACCCGCGGTCGTTCACCGCGTCCGATGTTGTCGACCGAGTGCGCTGGCAACTCGATTCGATCGCCCGATTCACGACCGACACGAGCACCGAAGGATTCGCGGGAGACGGCATCGTGCGCGTTCGCATCGCCCCCGACCAACTCGCACACATCAGCCGATACGAACCCGCCCTGTGGGGCGAACCGGCGGGTGACCGCATCCACTCGGTGTTGTCCCGAGTCCAGAGCATCCTCGGACACGAGGGAGTCCTCACCGCGACCGTCGCGGGCGGACGAACCCTGGTCGACCGCGAAGTCCTGAGCCCGTGGGGCGACAAACCCGTCATCGAACGACGAGCCAGCGAACCGTGGCCTGGGCACCTCGCGGCCTTGTTGCCGACGACCGTGTACCACGATCGCCCGACCGTGCAGGTGCGCGGGCGTTCGCTCATCACCCCCGCCGAAGTGTTCGATGAACCGCCGCGAATCCTCGAATTCGAAGGGCGAACGCGCGACATCGTCGAATGGAGCGGGCCGTGGCCCATCGCCGAACGCTGGTGGTCGGGAGGTGTTTTGCGGTACCGACTGCAGGTCATTGACGATCGCGGCGGCGCCTGGGTGCTGTTGTCCGACGGCGACGCATGGACCATCGAAGCTCGGTACGACTGATGACCGAATATGCCGAACTGCACGCCCACAGCGCCTTCAGCTTCCTCGACGGGGTGTCACCACCCGAGCGACTCGTCACAGAAGCGGTGCGATTGGGGTTGGCAGGGCTGGCCCTCACCGACCACGACGGATTCCACGGCGCCGCCCGATTCGCCGAAGCCGCCGAAGGAACGGGGCTACCGACCATCTTTGGCTCAGAACTCACCCTTCGGGGTGACACCGACGAACACCTGCTTGTGCTCGCTCGCGGACAAGCGGGGTATCACCGACTGGCCGGTGCCATTACCGAAGCCCATCTTTCTGGTGGCGCCAAACACGAACCACGCTACGACCTCGACGACCTCGCGGAACGCGCGAACGGCGAGTGGATCGTACTGACGGGGTGTCGGCGCGGACCCGTTCGAACGCACCTGCCCGAAGGCGCACTACCCACACCAAATGACGTTCGACGGGCGGGTGCGGCCCTTGATGACCTGGTCGAACGTTTCGGTCGGGAATCCGTCATCGTCGAACTGTGGGAACGCGGTGTGCCGCTCGACGATGTGCACAACGACGTTCTGGCACAGCTCGCACGCGAACGGGAACTACCCGTCGTTGCCACGGGGAACGTGCACTACGCACTGCCGTCGGAATACGAACTGTTCACTGCGTTCGCCGCCCTTGGTAGTCGCCGGTCGCTTGACGATCACGACGGTTATCTGCCGGCCGGACCTGCGAGCCGGATGCGATCCCCCGCCGACATGGACCGAATTTTTGGGCGATACCCCGGAGCCGTCGCCGAAAGCGTACGAATCGCGCGCGAATGCGCATTCGAGCTCAAACGAGCGACACCACATCTTCCGAAATTCGACCTGCCCGAAGGACAGACCGTCATGGGTCGACTGCGGGAGCTCGTCTGGGAGGCCGTCCCCCGCCTGTACCCGAACGCGGGACCAGACGTGACCGAACGAATCGAACGCGAACTCACCGTCATCGACGAACTCGACTTCCCCGGGTACTTCCTCATCGTTCACGACATCGTCGAATTCGCACGCTCACGCCGGATTCTCTGTCAGGGGCGCGGAAGCGCCGCAAACTCGGCCGTCTGTTACGCGCTGGGAATCACCGCGGTCGATTCGATCGCGTACGGGTTGCCGTTCGAACGGTTCCTGTCGGCGCTACGCGACGAACCGCCCGACATCGATGTCGACTTCGACACCGACCGCCGAGAAGAAGTCATCCAGTACGTGTTCGAGAAATACGGTCGACGAAACGCGGCCCAGGTCGCCAACGTCATCACGTATCGGCCCAAGAACGCCATCCGCGATATCGCCCGCGCGTTCGGGCACGGAGTCGACGACCAGAACGCGTGGTCGCGGCTCGTTGAACGGTGGCGGCGACTCGATCCGTCCGAAACCTCCGACATCCCCGAACACATCGTGCGGCTCGCAAACGAGACGCTCACGCTGCCGAGGCACCTCGGGATTCACTCAGGCGGGATGGTGCTGACCGAACAGCCCGTCGGCGAGGTCGTTCCCATCGAACACGCGCGCATGCCGGGCCGAACCGTTCTGCAGTGGGACAAAGACGACTGCGCGTACATGGGGTTGGTCAAGTTCGACCTTCTGGGGCTCGGGATGTTGGGAGCGATCAACCAGGTCTTCGTCGAAATCGAGAAACGATTCGGCGAGGTGTTCGACCTCGGAACCGTTCCGCGCGAAGAACCCGCGGTCTACGACGCGATGTGCCGGGCCGACGTCATCGGCGTGTTCCAAATTGAGTCGCGGGCACAGATGGCGTTACTCCCCCGGCTTCGCCCGAGACGCTTCTACGACCTCGTCGTTCAAATCGCGATGGTTCGTCCCGGTCCGATTCAAGGCGGAAGTGTTCATCCGTTCATTCGCCGCCGGACGGGACAAGAACCCATCACGTACGACCACCCGAACCTCATTCCCGTCCTCGAACGAACCATGGGTGTTCCCATCTTTCAAGAGCAACTCATGCAGATCGCGATGGCAGTCGGTGGGTGCAGCGGAGCCGACGCCGACGTCATTCGACGTTCCATCGGGTCGAAACGCGGCATCGAACGGCTCGCGACGATTCGGGAAAAGTTCTACGCCGGGATGGCGGCCAACGGCATCACCGGGGTGACCGCGGACAAGATCTACGGCACGCTCGAGGCCTTTGCGAACTTCGGGTTCGCCGAATCGCACTCGATTGCGTTCTCGTTGCTCGTGTACGTGTCGTCGTGGCTCAAGGTCCACTACCCCGCCGCGTTCCTCGTCGGTCTGTTGCGATCGCAACCGATGGGGTTCTATTCCGCTGCAACGCTCTCCGCCGACGCCGAGCGACATGGAGTCGACATTCGTGTTCCGTGCATCGCGTGGTCAGGAGTCGAATCGGGACTCGAGGCGATGGGAATCGACGAGGGCCCGACCGGAATTGACACGTGCCTTCTGCACAACAATCAGCCCGTTCCACCGTTCGACCCCAACGCCGCCGACGAGA
>WLEN01000094.1 GCA_009704225.1 Actinomycetota bacterium
AAATCGTCACGGCGTTCGATGAGGAGTTCCCACGCCTTGCGAAGGATTTCGCCTCGCACACGCGGAGCCGTGTTGCCCCAGGATTCCTGAACAGCGGACGCCGCATCCATCGCCTTCTTCGCGTCGGCTTCCGACGCGTTCGCGATTGTGGCGAGGTGCTCGCCGGTTGCGGGGTCAGAGACGGTTAAGGTCTTGCCGCCCTCAGCATCAACCCAATCACCCCCAATGAACAATTGCTTGGGGACTGAGGCGAGGATGTCTTTTTCGGAGCGCACGCTGTTGTTTCCTTTCACCGATCGGGCGTCAAGGCCCAACCAACCGAACGACTCGTGTTTTTACACTATTGGGCGAAGAACAGTGCCACTCTACGCCACAAAAATACGCCCGTTAGAATGGTGAACTACGCGGGTGTGGTGAAATTGGTAGACACGCAGGATTTAGGATCCTGTGCTTCGGCGTGTGGGTTCGAGTCCCTCCACCCGCACAATTGAAAGGAATCGAGTGATTAACGCAGCAGGCCTGTTTGACCCGGCAGCACTCATCGAAAGCTCGGGGAATTGGGGTCTCCTCATCGTCGCCGCGATTGTATTCACCGAGACCGGACTCCTCATTGGGTTCATGCTCCCTGGCGACACCTTGTTAATCATCACGGGAGTCCTCACTTTCACGGGAACGATTCCACAACCAATCTGGCTGGTATCCGCCATCATTTTCATCGCCTCCATCCTCGGCAACCAATTGGGTTACCAAATCGGTCGGGTTGGTGGTCCCGCGGTGTTCACCCGTCAAGAAGGCGGGCTTTTGTCACACAAAAGCGTCGAGCGAACTGAGCAGTTCTTCGCGCGGTGGGGTCCGCTCTCACTCACTCTCGGACAATACGTTCCGATTGTGCGTACCCTGCTTCCAGTGGCAGCGGGAATCGGAAAGATGAATCGTCTCACGTTCACGCTCTACAACGCACTCGGCTCGTTTCTGTGGGCTGGGCTCCTGCCCGTCGCGGGGTGGGGCGTCGCGCATATTCCCGGTGTCGCCGAACTCGTCGTTCAATACATCGACCTCGTGCTCCTCGGTGTCGTTGGGTTGAGTGTGCTCTCTGTCGGCATCCACTGGTTGCGAGAACGGCGAGAGATCCGCGACGAGGAAAAGTCCTAGCTCACACCCCGAGGGTGAGGGCGATAAGCCCGCTGTTGATGACGATCACCACGGCAGTCGCAATACCAGCCAGACCGCGGACGACGCCGTTCGATCGGAATTCTCCCATGACGTTCTTGTCGCCGGTCACGACGATAAGCGGAATCAGCGCAAACGGGATACCCCAACTGAGGATCACCTGGGAATAGATCAACGCCGTCGTAGGTTCGACGCCAATTATGAGAATGATTATCGCCGGAATGACGGTGATGCTGCGTCGAACAATTGGAGGAACCGTTCGGTGAATAAGGCCGTGCATGATCTCCGCACCCGCGTAAGCGCCCACCGCCGTCGATGCCAACGATGATGCGAGCAGCGCCACCGCAAAAAACGTCGCCATGAGCGACCCCGAGACAGCGCCGATGGCAACGAAAGCGCCATCCAGCGTGTCGGTGCCCGATTGCCCGTTGAGAACCACCGCGCCAATCACGAGAAGAGCGAGGTTGACGGCCCCCGCGAGGAGGAGTGCCAGAGTGACGTCGATTCTGGTTGCGACCCGAAGTCGAGGAATCGGAACGGTTGCCGATTGGCTAATTCGATCACGAGAGAACCCGGAGTGCGCATAGATTGCATGTGGCATAACCGTCGCTCCAAGAATCGCCGCTGCCAGGACCAACGATTCTGAGCCCTCGAGCCGAGGAACAAGCCCCGACGCAAACGACGTTGGATCTACCGGTTGTCCCCAGAGAATGGACCCGAATCCGACCGCAATGACAATCAAAAAGACCACGATAAGCCGCTCGAAAGGCTTTGCGCCCCAACGACCCTGGACACCGAGAAATGCGACGCCCAACACGCCAACAATGAGCCCACCCATCCAGAGGGGTATTCCCCACAAAAGGTTGAGTGCGATAGCTCCCCCGATTACTTCGGCGACATCTGTTGCCATCGCTATTAATTCACCTTGAGCCCAGTAGCCGAGTCGCCCGCCGCGCGACGTAATTCGACTTCCCAGCACTTCGGGAAGGCTCTTCCCCGTCACAATTCCTAGACTCGCCGAGAGGTACTGCACGAGCCACGCGATGAGATTTCCGGCCACGACGACCCAGACAAGAAGAAAGCCCAATTGGGCACCGGCGGTGATGTTCGCGGCGACGTTTCCAGGATCTAGATAGGCGACGCCGGCGACGAAAGCCGGGCCAAGCAGGGACACAATCGCGGCGCGGTTCGACACAATGCTCCCTCAATTCGTCGCTTGGAAGTAACGATTGATCGCTGGAGCAATGAGCCCTAACGCCCGACCACGGTGACTAAACGCCGCCTTTTCCAGATCGGTCATTTCGGCGGCCGTCCCCGTCAGTCCATTCGGAGAGAAAATCGGGTCGTAACCGAATCCACCCTTTCCCTTTGCCGCGGCTCTGATCACCCCGGGCCACTCCGCGCGAACAACGCGCTCGCCGTTTTTCGATACGAACGCGACCGCACAGACGAAGGTCGCCGCTCGGTTCGACGCACCCTTCGTATTCTCGAGCAGAAGTGCGAGGTTTGCAGAGTCTGACCCCTCCTCGGAATAGCGCGAGGAATGAATCCCCGGAGCGCCGTCAAGAGCATCGACACATATTCCCGAGTCGTCGGCCAGCGATGGTTGCCCAGAATCGCGGAACGCTGCGCGGGCCTTTATCAAGGCGTTCTCCTCGAAGGTTGCACCGTCCTCGACGGGTGCTTTGCCATCGGTCTGCACGAGTTCGATCCCCGGACCGAGCAACGCTTTCATCGTCAGAGTAATTTCAGCGAGTTTGTGCGAGTTATGGGTAGCAACAACGACGGTCTTCACGAGGTCGACACCGCCAGCGTAGCCGCTTGGATTTCGGTCAGACGCGCAGTTCCGTTTGTCGCCAACGTGAGGAGTGCGTCCAGTTCGGTCTTGTCAAACGGCGCACCTTCCGCGGTTCCTTGCACCTCGACAAACAGCCCTCGGCCCGTTGCTACGACGTTCATATCGGTTTCCGCGCGGACGTCCTCGGTGTACTGCAAATCAAGCATCGGTGTTCCGTCGATTATTCCAACGCTAATCGCCGCGACTGAGTCAATCAACACGGTGGCGTTCTTGCCGATGAAGCCCTTCGCGCGACCCCATTCGATCGCGTCGTGCAGGGCGATGTAAGCGCCTGTCACTGCTGCGGTGCGCGTTCCTCCGTCTGCCTGCAACACATCACAATCGATGACAATTGTGTTCTCGCCAAGCGCTTTCATGTCGACAACGGCACGGAGACTTCGGCCGATCAGACGCGATATTTCGTGCGTGCGCCCGCCGATTCGGCCCTTGACGCTTTCGCGGTCGTTGCGGTCGTTTGTGGAGCGAGGCAGCATCGCGTATTCCGCGGTCACCCAACCCTTCCCTTTACCCGCCATCCAGCGTGGAACACCGTTCGTGAACGATGCTGTGCACAGCACCTTGGTGTTCCCGAACGAGATAAGCGCACTTCCCTCGGCCTGGACGGACCAGCCTCTTTCGATAATCACAGGTCGAAGTTCGTCGTTGGTGCGGCCATCGATGCGAGTCATGAGTCAGTGTTCTCCAATTGAATTCGTGAGGGAAGAGTGATGGCGCCGGTCGGAAACTCATCGACGCGGTCGATCTCGAGCCCGAGGAATCGGTGAGCCAACTCATGGAATCGCTCGCGGTCGCCTCCCGTCGTCTCGAACGAGTGAACAGCCGGAGTTGTTGAGGTTCGAAGCAGATCGTGAGTGACGAGAGTTTGGTACACCTCGTAGGCCGTCGCGTCGTCACTCGACACGAGCGATACGTCGGGCCCCATGACGTATTGAATCGCCGCCGAAATAAGCGGATAGTGTGTGCAGCCGAGCACGAGCGTATCCACCTTGGCATCCTTCAATGGCGCGAGATAGTCATTGGCAACAGCGAACAGTTCCTCGCCGCTAGTCACCCCCGCTTCGACAAACTCGACGAACCGTGGGCATGCAACGGCGGTGACTTCGATCAGCG
>WLEN01000095.1 GCA_009704225.1 Actinomycetota bacterium
CGGCGATGGCGGCAGCACCGACGGCGGGGAGCCACCAGATCTGCGTGAGTACGGTGATACCAAGCCCGGCGAGGGCAGCAACTCCAAAGAAGACGAAGGCGACGAAGCGGACGTGTTTCGCGGGGGCGGCGCCCGAAGCCGTGAGCCGGGTGGGCCCGACCCGGTGTGTATCTGTTCCGCGAATGCCGTCCGAGTAGTCGTTGGCGAAGTTGACACCGATTTGCAGCGCGAGAGCGACGACGAAACAGAGCGCGACGACCGAGAGTGGAAGTGCGTCCCACGGGTTGATGTCGTCGAGAAGGAACTGCAGGATGGCAACGCCCCAGCCCAACAGCACCGGCGCGACCCCGAGACCCAGAGTCGCGGGTCGCGCGGCGGAAACCCAGTCCCCGAACTTCGCGGGGCGAACCGTCGCCTGAGCTTGTGCGCCGTGCGCAACAATTTTCAGAGTTCCGGGTCGACCGCTTCGGTTACCGGACGGACGCTTCTTTTTCGAGCTACGAGTTGCCATGTGCTAATTCTATGATTCGACGTTCGCGACGAGTTCCTGTAGCCCGCGTCGGTCGATTTTCCCCGATGACAATGTCGGCAATTCCGGCACCGTGACGAATCGATACGGGCGGGCTGCTTTCGATAACTTCAATTCGATGAGGTCGCGCACGACATCGCGGTCGAGGTCAGACGTCGACACGAGCGCGGGAACCTGGCCCCACTTTTCGTCGGCAAACCAACTCGCGACGGCGTCCACACCTGCGGACTCGAGTACACGGTCGATGTCTCCGAGCGAAACCTTGATTCCGCCTGTGATGATGATGTCGTCCATTCGCCCGACAATCGCCAGTTCGCCGTCCGTCAACTCTCCGACATCGGTGGTGTGCCACCACCGTGTTCCGTCGTCGACCCGGAAACTCGTCGCGGTCAGTTCTATATCCCCGTGATACTCGTCAGCGAGGCTCGACGTTGCGATGATCACGCGACCGTCCTCCGCGATACGAACGCGCGTGTCCCCGATGGGTCGACCGTCGTAGACGACGCCGCCCGCGGTCTCGGCTGACCCGTAGGTTTTCGTGACGCGAATACCCATCGCTGTTGCACGGTCGATGAGCCCACTGGGGATGGCTTGACCACCCACCAGGATTCGAGAAAAGCTTCGGAGAGCGTCGCGGGCGTCGGCGTCGCCTTCGGCGAAATCCACCAGTCGAATCAGCTGCGCCGGGACCAGTGCGGTGAACCAGGTCCCGTCCGGCAGGCTGGCCGCCAATCGGACGAATTCGCGGGCATCGAACGGCTCGCGGCGGGCATCGACAAGTGGGGTTTCGGCGACGAGCGACCGAACGACCACCATGATTCCGGCGATGTACGAGAGCGGAAGGGCGAGAACCCATCCGCCCTCTCCGATTTCGCCGGCGGTGGCTCGAGCCGAGGCGACCAGAGCCGAGCCCGACAAACGCACGCGCTTCGGTCGCGCGGTCGAACCGCTCGTTTCGACTGTGAGGCCGTTGGTCAACGCGTCTCGAATTGGTTCGAGTTCGTGTTCGGGGAGATCCGAAAGAGTCACGGTCAGATCTGCCAGGGGAAGTCGCCCCACTCGGGGCCGCGCTTCTCGAGGAAGGCGTCACGGCCTTCGACCGCCTCGGCGGTCCCGTAGGCGAGGCGGGTAGCTTCCCCGGCGAAAATCTGCTGCCCAACGAGACCGTCATCAACCGCGTTAAAGGCGAACTTGAGCATGCGAATCGCCGTGGGACTCTGGGCGAGGACCTTGCGCGCCCACGAGATTCCTGTCGTTTCGAGCTCAGAATGAGGAACAACGGCGTTCACAGAACCGATCTCATATGCGCGCTGGGCGTCGTACTCGTCCGCGAGGAAGAACACTTCGCGCGCGAACTTTTGACCGACCTGGCGAGCGAAATACGCGCTGCCGTAGCCGGCGTCGAAGGAACCGACCGTCGCATCGGTCTGTTTGAAGCGGGCGTGTTCACGGCTAGCGATCGACAAGTCGCACACGACATGGAGCGAGTGTCCTCCACCAGCGGCCCAACCCGGAATGAGGGCGATGACGACCTTGGGCATGAACCGAATGAGTCGCTGCACTTCAAGGATGTGGAGTCGACCTCCGCGAGCAGCATCGATCGAGTCGGCGGTTTCGCCGTCAGCGTACTTGTAGCCGTCCGCGCCGCGAACTCGCTGGTCGCCGCCAGAACAGAACGCCCAACCGCCGTCCTTCGAACTCGGACCGTTCCCGGTCAATAACACGACACCGAGACGAGGGTTGAGGCGTGCATCATCGAGAGCGCGATACAACTCATCGACAGTGTGTGGCCGGAACGCGTTGCGCACCTCTGGTCGGTTGAACGCGATTCGCGCGATGCCCTGATCGGCAGACTGGTGATACGTCACGTCCGTCAGACCATCGAATCCGGGAACGACGGTCCACTGGGTCGAATCAAAGAGGTCACTGACGGCATTTGTCATATGTTCAGGCTATAACTTCACGGATATGTTTGAGTCATGAGGCTTCCCACCGTCGACGAGCTGCTCGCCAACGTACGGGTTGTGGCGCTTCCGATGCGGACGCGGTTTCGCGGTCTCGACGTGCGCGAGACGATGCTCATCGCTTCGCCATTGGGCAGATGGGGCGAGTTCGCCGCGTTCCCCGAATACGAGGACGCCGAATCCGTCCCGTGGTTGTCGTGCGCTATCGAGCAGGCCTGGAACCAACTTCCGAGCATCGAGGAGCGGCCCGTGTTTCGTGACGTTGTTCGAACCAACGCCACGTTGCCCGCCGTCGATGCGGCCGACGTCGCGGCAATTCTTGAAGGATTCGGTGATTTCCGCACGGTCAAGGTGAAGGTCGCCGAACCCGGTCAAGTCCTAGAGGATGACGTCGCGCGGGTTCGCGCCGCTCGTCGTTTCGTCGGTGCAGCCGGTCGGATCCGCATCGACGCGAATGGTGGATGGAACGTCGACGAAGCGGAACACGCGATCCGTGCGCTGGAACAGTTTGACCTCGAATACGTTGAACAGCCATGCATGAGCGTCGACGAGCTCTATGAGATTCGCTCGCGCGTTCACGGTTTAGGTATCGCGATTGCGGCAGACGAGAGTGTTCGCAAAGCAACCGACCCGGTTGCGGTCGCCCGAGCCGGGGCGGCGGACATCCTCGTCATCAAGGTCGCACCACTGGGTGGGGTTCGCCGAGCGCTCAACGTCATCGACGAGGCCGGACTGCCCGTGGTCGTCTCGAGCGCGTTGGAATCGTCAATCGGTCTCGGTGCTTCGTTCGACCTCGCGATGCGAATCGAGCATCTCGACTATGACTGCGGAATCGCGACGAATGTGCTGTTCGAGCGGGATGTCCTCCCCCCGGTTACCGACTTTGGGACGTTCACGGCGACGCCCGGAATTGTCGACGAGAGTGCCGCCAAAGAATTGCGGGTCAGTCCAGAGCGCGAACAATGGTGGCGCGATCGCGCTGCCCGCTGCCTCGAATTGCTTTAGAGACCCGAGTAGGCGTGCAGGCCCTTGAAGAACACGTTGACGATTCCATAGTTGAACAGCACGGCGCCAAATCCGACGAGACTCAAAATCGCCGCGGGACGCCCGCGCCAACCACGCGTTGCGCGAGCGTGGATGTAGCCGGCGAACAGTGTCCAGATGATGAACGACCAAACTTCTTTCGTGTCCCAGCCCCAGTACCTCCCCCACGCACGCTCGGCCCAGATTGCGCCGGCGATAACGGTGAAGGTCCAAAAGACGAATCCAATCACGACAATTCGATAGGCGAGCGCCTCGAGGGTTTCCGACGACGGGAACGCCGACAGGAACCGCCACGAGCGAGTCTGAAGTTTGCCCTCTTCTCGTGATTGTTGAAACAGTTGCGAGGCGGACAGCGCTGCACCCGTCGCGAAAAACCCGGTTCCCAACACCGCTACACACACGTGGATGACGAGCCAATAGTTCTGTAGTGCAGGGGGCAGGGGCGACACCGCGACGTAGAAATTGACGGCGACGATGCCGAGCGCGAGGATCGCAAACCCCGACACGAACGCACCGACGAAACGCACGTCACGCCAGATGTTGATGCCGAGGAAGACCCCGACCAACACGAGAGTCGCAGTTA
>WLEN01000096.1 GCA_009704225.1 Actinomycetota bacterium
ACGACGGGGGTGTCGAACAACGCGCCACGCGACCCCGTGTTGGTGACGGTGAAGGTACCGCCCTGCAACTCGTCCGGCGTGAGCTTGTTGTTACGCGTGCGGTCCGCTAGGTCGTTAATTTCGGCTGACAGGGCCGCGATGCTCTTTCCGCCAGCATTTTTCACGACCGGGGTGAGCAGACCGCGCTCGGTGTCCACCGCGATCGAGATGTTCTCGAAACCAGGGTAGACGATGTCGTCTCCTTGGACCGTGCTATTGATAATCGGGAAGGCCTGGAGTGCTTCGACCGCCGCTTTGACAAAAAACGGGAGGAACGTGAGTTTCTGACCCGTCGTGGATTGAAAATCGGCTTTGATGTCGTCGCGCAGGTTGGACACGGTCGTCACATCAACCTCAATGACGGTTGTGAGTTGCGCCGTGGACACCATCGACAGCACGGCGCGTTCAGCGATGACCTTCCGCAGACGGGACATCGGCACGCGAGTCCCGCGAAGTTCAGACGTAGCGAGGGGGACGGCATCATCGGTCAAAACAGGGTCAGCGACTGGCGCGGACACGGTTGTCGGATTGACTACTGGCGGAGCGGCGGATGCCGCAACGGTGTCTGCGTTGAGAACATCCTCCTTGCGGATACGACCACCAATGCCGGTTCCCACAATTCCAGCGAGGTCGACGCCACGATCGTGAGCCAACTTGCGCACAATCGGGCTGACGTAGGGGTTTCCGAAACGCGGTGCGGTAAGGGCAGCGGGTGAGGCCTGGACAACGCTCTGCGGAGTGATGGGAGCAGAAGCCACCACCGGAGGCGTGATAACCACCGGTTCGGACATCGCGGGAGGATCAACAACCGGTTGCGGAGTGGCGGGAGCCTCAACGACAGGCGCGACCGCGGGTTCTGGAGTCGCGGGGATTTCGGCGACAGGTGCAGCCGGGGTGTCCACGGTTGCAGCCGGTGTAGCGCCGTTTCCTTCGCCGATGCGTGCCAGAGGAGCACCAACCTCGACCGTCTCGTCTTCGTGGGCATAGATCTCTTCGATGACACCGGCAACAGGTGACGGGATCTCGGTGTCGACCTTGTCGGTCGACACTTCGACAATGGGCTCGTCGACGGCCACCGAGTCTCCGACCTTTTTCAGCCAGCGAGTCACGGTTCCCTCAGTGACGCTTTCACCAAGTGCGGGAAGGTTGACGTTCGTGCTCATGTTGATTCGTTCTCCTTGAACAGGTGCTACATCGCGTGAAGCGGCTTGCCCGCGAGAGCGAGGAACGCTTCGCCAAGTGCTTCGTTTTGGGTGGGATGTGCGTGAAGATGTGGCGCGACGTCTTCGGGGTGCGCCTCCCAATTGACAATCATCTGCGCCTCACCAATGAGTTCGCCGACGCGCGCCCCAATCATGTGAACGCCTACAACGGGTCCGTCGACAACTCGAATGACCTTGATCGATCCGGCTGTTTCGAGAATGTGACTCTTTCCGTTACCGGCAAGGTTGTAGTCATAAATGGCTATTGCCGCGTCGCCATACTTTTCTTTCGCCGCGATTTCAGACAAACCAACCGAGGCGATTTCCGGTTCGGAGTAGGTGACTTTTGGAATGTTGATGTCAGAAACAACCATCGGATTCAATCCAGCAATTTCTTCAGCGACGAAGATCCCGTGCTGATAACCGCGGTGGGCGAGCTGGAGTCCTGGGACGATGTCACCGACGGCGTAAACGCCGGGGATGTTGGTGAGTAAACGTTCGTTCGTGATGACGTACCCACGATCCATCGTGATGCCGAGTTCCTCGAAGCCGCAGTTTGCGGTCTGAGCCCCGCGACCGATGGCGACGAGCAAGACATCCGCGGTGAGGGTTTCACCGCCTTCGAGAGTGACGGTAACGCCGTTGGCGTCCTGAGTTGCGCTCTCGAAGCGCACGCCGGTTTTGAATTCAATTCCGCGTTTGCGGAAGGCGCGCTCGAATTGCTTGGAGACCGACTCGTCTTCGTTCGGGACGAGGCGCGGGAGCCCTTCAATGATCGTCACGTCGGTACCCCACGATTTCCAGACGGACGAGAACTCGACACCGATAACGCCACCGCCGAGGACGATGGCGCTTTGGGGAACGTAGTCCAGCGTGATGGCCTGTTCAGAAGTCAGGAAGCGACCACCGATGTCAAGCCCCGGGAGCGTCTTCGAGTACGAGCCAGTCGCAAGAACAACGTTCGTCCCCGTGATGGTCGTGTCGCCCACCTGGACAGTATTGGGCGAGGTGAGTTTTCCGTGTCCGTCGTACGTGGTTATGCCACGAGCTTTGAGAAGCCCTTGAAGTCCTTTGAACTTGGAATCGATGATTCCTTGTCGATACGTCGAGACCGCGGCAACGTCGATTCCAGCGAGCGTCGCGTCAACCCCAAACCGTGCCGCGTCGCGAACGCTGTCGGCGATTTCAGCGGAGTGAAGCAGCGCCTTTGTCGGGATACAACCGACGTGCAAACAGGTCCCACCGACTTTGTCTTTTTCAACGAGCGCGACGCTCATGCCCAATTGACTTGCTCGGAGTGCGGCCGAATAACCGCCACTTCCGCCACCAAGAACGACGAGATCTACTGCTACGTCAGCCACCAACACTCCTTGAAATTGTGAATGGAACCGGGCCACGCGGGAGATGCTGAAACCCAGTGAGAACCGCCTTCGAGCCTACCGCGTGTTCGCGGGGCTGTCTGCCAGCCGACGGGCGAATTCGATGAGGGTTCGCACCATCGTTCCCGTCGCGCCCTTGGGAACAAATCCGTAGGGCGCAAACGCGTTGTTGGCAGGTCCGGCGATGTCGAGATGTGCCCACGGGATGCGGTTGCCGTCGGCACCCAACCCGACGAATTCACGGAGAAATATTCCACCGATCAGCATTCCGCCCGCCGTATTCCCGACTTTAGAATTTGCAATATCCGCGACATCGCTCGCCAAAATCGGCAACAAGTAGTCCGGCAACGGCATCGCCCACGTTTCTTCGCCGACGGTGTCTGACGCGGTCTTCAACGCCGTCGTCACCTCGTCATCGCCCATGAGGCCCGCGATCCGGTGGCCTAGGGCAACGCGGGCAGAGCCGGTGAGGGTTGCGACATCAACGATGTAATCAGGGTTCTCCTCGCTCGCGGCAACGAGACCGTCTGCGAGGACAACACGACCCTCGGCGTCCGTATTTGTCACTTCCACCGTTTTTCCGCCCCGAATGGTGATGACATCGTTCGGTCGAATCGCGGTGCCCGACGGCATGTTCTCGGCGATACACAACCACGCCGTCACGGCGATGGGGAGTTTCCGTTCCGCGATTGCCCGTGTGACCGCGAAAACCGTCGCAGCGCCGGTCATGTCGTACTTCATACCGAGCATCGAGTTTGCCGGCTTAATCGACAATCCGCCGGTGTCGAACGTGATGCCCTTCCCGACGAGCGCGATGTGTCGCGTCGCTCCCTTCGGCGAATATCGAACAATCACAAGTCGCGGCGGACGGGCCGAACCCGCACCGATTCCCAGAATGCCTCCGTACGCACCACGCTCAAGCGCGTGTTCGTCGAGAACTTCGACTCGAAGTTCTGTGCCGCTCGACAGCTCGACGACTCTCCGCGCTAATTCTTCTGGACTCAGAATGTTGGGAACCTCGGTAACTAGGTCGCGAACGACTCCGACGGCCTTAACCCCCGGTCGGACGTCGTCGAATAGTGGGGCGTGACGCGAGACCAGTGTGAGGTCAGTGATGACCGCAGGGCGATCACCGCTCTTGCGCGACATTGTCTTGAGCGAACCTAGAAGGGCACCCTCGGCAATTGCGGTTGCCTCTGCACCGGACCGGGTCGGAATGTTGACCACCACGTGTCCAGAGAGCGTTCGCGTTGCCGTCGCGGCGGCGTAACGAAGGTTGGAAATCCGCTTCGGGCCGGACCCGAAACCGACGAGTGCGATTGTGCGATAGTCACTCCACTGAGGGGCGGGCAAAATCGACACGGAATCTGTTCCGCCGTCGAAACCGACGCGATCGATTGCGTCGGTCAGCCACCGTCCCAACTTCCCGCGAATGCCGTGGGACATTTCGCCGTCCTGGGTTTTCGTCGCGACGAGGACTAAAACATCA
>WLEN01000097.1 GCA_009704225.1 Actinomycetota bacterium
ACTGTGTGTGATCCTGACGGTGGCGACGGTTCTTCGCTGTGATGTTGAGGGCCTCGACGATGACAGCGAACGCCATCGGGCCGTAGATGAAGGCCTTGTCGATCTCGGAACCAAACCCTTCCGCGACAAGCGACGCCCCAATGAGCACGAGGAACGCGAGCGCGAGCATTTTGACGGTGGGGTGCTTGGTCACAAAGTCGCCAACCCAGTTTGCAGCGAACAACATCGCGATAGACGAGATGACGACCGCGACGATCATGATCGCGAGACTGTTGGCCATTCCGACGGTCATACCAACCGCCGTGATGATGCCGTCGATCGAGAAGACGATGTCGAGAACGAGGATTTGGCCGATAATCGCCGCGAACGCCTTTGCTCCCTTGTGGCCCGGGTTGGCCTTGCCTTCTTCGCCTTCAAGGTTTTCGTGGATTTCGGTGACCGACTTGTAAATAAGAAAGATTCCGCCGGCGATCAAGATGAGGTCGCGACCAGAAAAGTGGAAATCACCGAGGGACAGAATGTCTTCGTCCAGTTGGATGATCCAATATGCCCCGAATAACATCAACACACGCGTCACCATTGCGGCGCTGAGTCCGACGAATTGCGCGCGTTTACGCATCTCGCCGGGGAGGTTAGACGCGAGGATCGTGATGAAGATGATGTTGTCGATACCGAGCACAATCTCGAGAATCGTCAGGGTTGACATCGATAACCAGACAGCGGGGTCGGTCAAGAATTCGATCATATACACATCCTAAATCAGCGCGATAGGATGAACAGATTCACGGGAGCTCGAAAGGGCTGAGAGGAAGCCACAGCTTCGACCGTCATACCAGCCGGGTAATGCCGGATTGGGAAGGCAGTTTCATCCCGTGCACAGGACAGAAAGTGCACCACCATGAACTACACATTTAGCGGTTGGCGAACCGTCGATCTAATCGTCGCCGCGGTACTCGCTGTCGCCTCGGGCGTGATCTTTGTCGCATGGAATTCGCTGTATGCGCCGCTGTCGCTCGGCCTCAGCGGACTGACACCGGGTTTCGTCGCATTGCTGGACGGAGTATGGCTCATCGGAGGTTTGCTCGTCGCACTCGTCATCCGACGACCAGGCGCCGCCGTTCTCGGTGAGATGATTGCCGCGTCGGTTTCGGCGATTATCGGCAATCAGTGGGGTTTCACCGTTTTGCTCTTTGGTTTCGCGCAGGGAATGGCGATGGAGCTCGGATTCCATCTCATGCGACGCAACAAAGTCGACTTCTTCATTGTCGCCGCAGCGGGTGCGTTTGGAGGTGTCGTTCAGGGAACTTTGGAGTATTTCTACTTTTACGTTGGAACAGGCGTTGAGTTCGCCACAATCTATATTGCCTCTGCCGCGGCGTCGGGCGCGATACTCGGAGCCGGGCTTTCTGTGCTTCTCGTTCGTGCCTTGAGCAAAACCGGCATTCTCGCGACGTTCGGACGGTGAGATGTCCCGCAGCCTCGTGTCATTCAAATCCTGGTCGTTGGCTTTCAACGGCTCTGACGTTGAGACGCTTCGCGATATTTCCTTGAAAATTGTTGCCGGTGAGAGAGTCCTCATCACCGGTCCGAGTGGAGGGGGTAAATCAACTCTGGTCCGGGCCATTGCCGGATTGGTTGATACCTCCACCGTGCAGGAATACGGCAATAGAACGAACCGAGCGCAATCGGTGGCGTATGTCGGGCAAGAACCGGACGAGCAGATTCTTTTCCCCACAATTCGCGATGAGGTCGCCTTTGTCGCCGAGACCGCTGTGGCGGATCCGTCGGAGGTCGAGGGCCGAATCCGAGAAGCGCTGGACTCAGCCGGGGTCACCAACCCAATCGAGGCCTCAACCGGGAACTTATCGGGGGGCGAAAAACAGCGCGTTGCCATTGCTACGGCCATGGCTTCCCGTCCCGACCTGCTGGTGTTGGACGAACCAACCGCGAGCCTCGATGGAATTTCTATGGAAACAGTCCGCGATGCAGTTCACCGCGTCATCACAGAATCAGATTCTGCGCTGGTCATCGTTGAACATCGCATCAAGCTCTGGCGCAAACTCGTGGATCGAATAATCGTTGTCGCAGATGGTCGCATTGCCATAGACGGCCCTCTCGATGAAGTTTTAGCAACACAACGAGGTGCGCTCGTTGCGCTCGGCGTGTGGGTTCCCGGTCATTCGCGGGCCACCAAACCCAAAGCTCGTCAGCGTGGGGCACAGACCGTACTCACGACGCGAAAACTCGTCGTCTGTCGTGCGGAAGGCGCAAAGTCCTTTCGGTTGCCGGCGTTGAACCTGCGTGAAGGGGAGGCCGTTGCGATCACTGGTCTTAACGGAGCGGGAAAAACGACCGCGCTACGTGTGCTCGGCGGACTGATCGCCCCACAAAGCGGAACGGTCGAATACCTCGAACAAAGCGTTGAGCCACACCGAATACCCGCTCGCGCACTCGTGAACCTTGCATCGTCGGTGCTGCAGAACCCGTCGTACGGTTTCGGAAACGGAACGGTGGGGGACGAAGCGCCCGCTCACGAACGCGCTGCGGTCGGCTTGCGAGGGATGGATCGTCGACACCCACAAAGTCTGAGTGGAGGAGAGCGGCGCAGACTTGCGATAGCGTCCGCCTTGTCGCGTGAGCCTCGAATCCTCTTGCTGGACGAACCGTCATTCGGTCAGGACGCGCATTCGTGGCATGACCTCCTGGATCGGCTGCGGGACTATCTCGATGCGGGAGGCTCCATTGTGCTGGCATCTCACGATCAGTTGCTGGTTCGCTCGCTCGCGCACCGAGTGATTCATCTCGGAGAAACACTGTGACCGCGCGTCGCCCGCACTCGGTTGCACTCATCGTGGCGAGTGCTGTCCCCGCGCTCGTCCTCGTCTGGAGTGTGGACCCGTGGATGCCCATTCTCGTGGGGCTCCCGCTGATCGCGTTTCTCGCGGCCATGACATCAGACGTGATTACGTTGCCGTCGCGCACGTCGATGCTTGTGCTGGCCGCTGCGGTTGGAACGGCCGGCATCGCGTCGCTATTGTATGGAACCCATCGTGGTGCCACGCTTTTCGAGTGGGGGATCATGTACATCAGCGACGGATCAATCGCTACCTCCATCGCAGCAATGTTGCGCATTCTCTCGCTCGCACTCCCCGCGATTCTTGTCGCCGGCGCGATCTCTGCTCACGAAGTATTGGCAACCTGCGCGGTGAAACGAATCTTGCCCGACCGAGTCGCCTTAGCGACGCTGATCGCCTTGAGGTTAATCCCCGTTATTTCATCTGACCTCGAAGAGACGCAACAGGCTCAACGGGCCAACGGTCGGGCTCCGACACCATTCGCAGTCGCTCTGACCACGTTGGTCATCGCGATTCGTCGTGCCGTTCGGATGAGTGATGTCGCCGAGATTCGTGGCTTCTCGCGTTCAAATCGAACCTGGAGTGTCTATCGTCCATTGGGTATCCGCGATTGGATGTTGATAACGGGTTCCGTCACCATTGGCATTTCAGCCATGTTTGTGGTGGCGTATCTCGGGGTGTGGAACAGTGCCATCGCCTAAACCGCACATCATCCTGATTGACGGGAGAAGTGGTGTGGGTAAGACGCGCCTTGCGGCGAGCATCGCCGATACCCTCAACGCGACTCTCGTCCACCTCGACGATGGATATCACGGTTGGGGTGGCCTGGCAGAGGGGCGCGACGCGATGATTGACACCGTGTTGACGCCCCTGGCTCTAGGCCAAACCGGCCGATACCGTGCGTGGGATTGGGAACGCGACGTCGCTGGTGATTTCGTCGACGTTTCTCCTGCGGACATCGTTGTTGTCGAGGGATGTGGCATCAGTACCCCGCGATCGCGCGAACTCGCATCGACGGTGCTGTGGGTGGAATGCGTCGAGACACTTCGGTTAGAACGATTGGCCGGTCGCGACCGCGGTGAATTCAACGCCTTTTACGAGGCGTGGGATGCCCAGGTGAACGCCCACATCGCGCACAATGATCCGATTACAACGGCGACGGTCGTCGTTCGAACTTGATTCCGGGGGAGTTACGGTGGGTGGCTAA
>WLEN01000098.1 GCA_009704225.1 Actinomycetota bacterium
GTGTTGCCCTCGTAATCCCACACCTCGCAGCCCTTGCCTCCGGCGATTACGAACGGCGCGAGCGTCGACTGAGCCGACCACGAATGGAAGACCTTGCCGATGTCGGCCGTTCGAACAGCGTCGTTTGTGGTGGGGGTGCGGAGCGAATCGGTCATGAAACTACTTTAGGAGATTTTGGGTGGACAGAGGTTGAGTGTGCGATCCGTGATGACCGAAGGATCCTCGGAGAAGTGATTGGAATTGTTCGAAAACTTTAGTGCGTATCCTCGGCCGCGACCTCGGTGCGATCGCCCGACCACAGTGTGTGGAACGTGCCGGGTATGTCGATGCGCTTGTATGTGTGGGCGCCAAAGAAATCGCGCTGGCCTTGGATGACGGCGGCAGGCAGGCGGTCGGCACGAAGTCCGTCGTAGTAAGACAGTGACGATGCGAACGCGGGGGCAGGGATTCCGGCTTCGGTCGCGGCGATGACTACACGACGCCACGCGGCTTGAGCGCCCGAGACGGCCTTCGCAAAATACGGAGCGGCCATCAAGAGTGCGAGAGATTCGTTCGCGCGGTAGGCCTCGGTTATGGGGTTGAGGAACTGGGCGCGAATGATGCAGCCGCCGCGCCAAATGCGGGCGACCTCGCCGAGGTTGATGTTCCAGTTGTATTCAGCCGCCCCTGCGCGAATCGCGTCGAAACCCTGCGAATAGGCCACAATTTTGGAAGCGTAGAGGGCTTGACGGACGTCCTCGATGAACGCATTGGCGTCTTTGACCGCGAACGAATCGGGGCCTGGGAAAGCTTTCGCCAAATTGCGCTGTTCGGCGTGTGACGAGAGGCCACGCGCAAACACGGCTTCGGCGATTCCCGAAACAGGAGTTCCGAGGGACAAAGCGGTCTGAACGGTCCAGACTCCGGTGCCCTTCGAACCCGCCTCGTCGAGAATGACGTCGACAAGAGGCTTGCCCGTGGCCGCGTCGACCTGACGCAGGACCTCAGCGGTGATCTCGATCAGGTACGACTCGAGTTCGCCCTTGTTCCACTCGGTGAACACGTCGGCGATTTCAGCGGGGGACTTGCCTGTGCCGCGACGGATGAGGTCGTAGGCTTCGGCGATCAACTGCATGTCGGCGTATTCGATGCCGTTGTGAATCATCTTGACGAAGTGACCGGCGCCGTCGGTGCCGATGTGGGTGACGCAGGGCTCGCCGTCAACGACCGCCGCAATCGACTTGAGGATCGGCCCGAGAGTTTCCCACGCCTCGGCCGAACCGCCAGGCATGATCGACGGCCCCAGGAGGGCGCCTTCTTCACCGCCGGAAATACCGGCGCCAACAAAATTGATGCCCGTCTCGCGCACCGACTTTTCACGGCGAATCGTGTCCGTGAACAGTGCGTTTCCGCCATCGACGATGATGTCGCCTGGTTCGAAGACCTCGCACAACTGGTCGATGACCGCGTCGGTTCCGGCGCCCGCCTTGACCATGATGATCGCGGTGCGGGGCTTCGAGAGCGACGCGGCGAATTCCTGAATCGTCTTCGCCGCGACAAAGTTCGCCTCGGGGTGCGCGTCGACGAGGTGTTCCGTCTTGTCCCACGACCGGTTGTAAACCGCGACGCGGTTTCCCTCGCGACTAGCGAGGTTCCGGGCCAGATTCGAGCCCATGACCGCGAGACCGACGACACCGATGTTGGCCTGAGACATTCACACTCCGTTCGAGAAATCCAGAGAGAAAACGCGTGGAAATCAATTCCCAGCCTATCCGATAGGCTGAAACCGAACTTCGGCGAGGGATTTACGAATCCGTGATCGACGCGGTGGGTCGACCTTGGTCCTCCTCACGCTTCCGGCGTTCGAGTTGAAACACCAACCAGGGGTCACCACCCCGCGAAAGGCAACATCATGGCTGAACAATTTGCACTCAAGGGCGAAGAACGCGCGTCCTTCGGTAAGGGCGCTGCACGCAAGCTGCGCGCACTCGGAAACGTCCCCGCGGTCATCTACGGACACGGCGAAGACCCGCGTCACGTGATGGTCAACGCACACGAGCTGAGCCTCCTCGTCCGTCACAAGAACGTCCTCATCGACCTCGACGTGAACGGCAAAAAGGAACTCGTTCTCGTGAAGGACGTTCAGAAAGACTACGTCCGTCAGATCATCGAGCACGTTGACCTCGTCATCGTCAAGAAGGGCGAGACCGTCACGGTCAACATCCCCGTCTCGGTCATCGGTCACCCGTTCCCCGGGACCGTTGCCATGCTCGAGCACCAGACCATCCAGGTCGAGGCCGAAGCGACACAGATCCCCGAGCACCTCGAGGTTGACGTCACCGGAATGCTCGAGCACACGCACATTTCGGCGAAGGACGTTACCCTCCCCGCCGGCGTCACGTTGCACCTCGACCCCGAGGCGATCATCGTCGCCATTCAGGCCGTTCCGAGCGCCGAGTCGCTGGGCACTGAGGCTGCACCCGCTGCCGCAGAGGCCGCACCAGCTGCTGAAGGTGCTGCCGAATAATCATGACCGATGCGTGGCTCGTAGTCGGGCTTGGGAATCCTGGGCCTGACTACGCCGCGCATCGCCATTCCGTCGGTCACCGTGTGATCGACAGCCTCGCCGAACAGATTGGCGAGAAGCCGAAGCGTCACAAGTCCATCGCGATGGTCGCCGAGGGTCGCTTCCGACCTGCCACCGACAAAGTGATCCTTGCAACGCTGATGTGTTACATGAACGTGTCCGGCGGGCCTATCGGGCAGCTTGCCAAATTCTTCGGCATCGACCCCGACCATGTCATCGTGATTCACGACGACATCGACCTGCCCTTCGACACTGTTCGAATCAAGGCGGGCGGCGGTCACGGCGGCCAAAACGGTGTTCGCTCGACCATTGACCACCTCGGTGCGGATTTCCTGCGCGTTCGCGTCGGCGTCGGTCGCCCGTCAGGACAGAAGGACACAGCGGTGCACGTGCTCGAGCCGTTCACCAAGGTCGAACGCGAAACCCTGCCGAACCTCATCGCCGATGCGGCGGGTGCGGCCGAGTCGATTGTTCTCGAAGGCCTCGCGCAAGCGCAACTTCGGTACCACTCGCCGTCGTGATTTTTGCCCCGCCGTAGACTGTCGAGGTGAGTCTTCGGGGAGTGGCATCGGTGTTGGTCGATGCCGCGAACCAACTTCGAGGCCCGGCTCTGTCGCTCGAGGACGGTGCCCGCGCGCCCCTCATCGCAGCGATGTGCCGCGAGCCGAAACTCGTGTTACTTGTCACCGCGGCGGGCAACGAAGCCCAGGCGATGTCGGAGTCGCTGACGACCTGGGGCGTCCGCACGCTCATCTTTCCGTCGTGGGAGACGCTTCCGCATGAACGTCTGAGCCCGTCGAGCGAAACGGTCGCCAATCGTATTGCGACCCTGCGGGCACTTCGCACCTGGAACGGCATCGAGAGCCTCGTGGTCATCGCGAGCGTGCGCGCCGCCCTTCAGCCCCTCGCTGCAGACCTAGCTGACCGGCCACTCCTCACAATTTCGGTAGGCGAACGCCGGGACCTGCTCGAGGTGTCGCGGACGCTCGTCGAACTGGGTTACCAGCGCGTCGACCTCGTGTCGCGCCGAGGTGAGGTTGCACTCCGAGGCGGAATCCTCGACGTGTTCCCGCCGCTCGCGGCTCACCCCGTTCGCGTCGATTTCTTTGGTGACGACATCGACGAGATTCGCGAATTCGCGGTATCCGACCAGCGTTCGCTCGGACAGGTGAAATCGGTCGAGATTACTCCCGTGCGCGAAATCGCGTTGACCGCCGCGGTGCGGGCCAAGGCGCGTAAACTCGCCGACACGATTCCGGCGCTGAGGTCGCTCGCCGAACCAATCGCCGAGGGCATCGGAGTCATCGGCATGGAGTCACTCCTTCCGGTTCTCGTCGACGAGGTCGTTCCGCTCATGGACTATTTCCCCGAGACGTCCACCGTGATCGTGGTCGGACCCGACCGAGTCCGCGCCCGTGCCGAGAGCCTTCGCATCACGAACCAAGAATTCCTCGCCGCCGCCTGGA
>WLEN01000099.1 GCA_009704225.1 Actinomycetota bacterium
CCATTGGTCAGCACTGGATGTACGCCGGCAAACACGTCCTCATCATTTTCGATGACCTGTCCAAGCAGGCCGAGGCATATCGTGCGGTGTCGCTCTTGCTTCGCCGTCCGCCAGGACGTGAAGCATATCCGGGAGACGTTTTCTACTTGCACTCGCGTCTGCTCGAGCGTTGTGCCAAGTTGTCGGATGCGCTCGGCGCTGGTTCGATGACGGGTCTTCCCATCATCGAAACCAAAGCGAACGACGTCTCTGCGTACATTCCGACGAACGTTATTTCGATCACGGACGGACAGATCTT
Organism: Actinomycetota bacterium; assembly: GCA_009704225.1. Next base: position 299 of record WLEN01000099.1, read on the forward strand.
CCTTCAGTCAGACCTGTTCAACGCCAACCAGCGCCCCGCCGTCGACGTCGGAATCTCGGTGTCGCGTGTTGGTGGTGACGCTCAGGTCAAGTCAATCAAGAAGGTTTCCGGAACGTTGAAGCTCGAGCTCGCCCAGTATCGCTCTCTCGAAGCGTTCGCGATGTTCGCCTCCGACCTCGACGCTACGAGCCGCCGCCAGCTCGCTCGCGGCGCGCGATTGACAGAACTTTTGCGTCAGCCTCAGTACTCGCCTTACCCGGTCGAAGAGCAAGTCGTCTCAATCTGGGCCGGGACGAAGGGCAAACTCGACACTCTCGAGATCACCGACGTTCTTCGTTTCGAACGCGAACTGATCGAGCACCTTCGCCGCAACACGAAGATCCTCGACACTCTCCGTTCGACTAACGTTCTCGATGACGCCACCGAGGCCGACCTCGACAAGGAAATCGACAAATTCATCACGTCGTTCCAGGGAGGCAAGGGTGGAACGAAAGCCGGGTCGGAACAGTTCGACGCTCTGCCCGCCGACGAGGTCGAACAAGCCAAAATCGTCAAGCCGCGCAAGCGCAAGTAATTCACACGTAAACCGAGAGGAGGAACACCATGGGAGCGCAACTTCGCATCTACCGACAAAAAATTAAGTCGGCACAGACCACGAAGAAAATCACGCGCGCCATGGAGCTCATCTCGGCGTCACGGATTCAGAAGGCGCAGGCGCGCATGGCGGCGGCAGCTCCTTACACGAGGGCGCTGACTCGAGCGGTTACCGCTGTGGCGGTCGGTTCCAACGTCGACCACCCCTTGACCACTCAGCCCGATGTTCACCGTCGTTCGGCTGTCGTAATCTTCACCTCTGACCGTGGCCTTGCTGGGGCGTTCTCGTCGCAGGTTCTTCGCGAAGCGGGTGAATTGGCCGAGAAGCTCGACTCCGAAGGCAAAGAGGTTGTTTACTACCTCATCGGACGCAAAGCGCTGCAGTACTTTGGGTTCCGTCAGCGCGAGTGGGAGCGCGATTGGATCGGAAACACCGACCGCCCCGAGGTCGAAACCGCCGAAGAGGTCGCTCAGGCGTTGATTGAGCACTTCCTCAAGAGCCACGATGACGCTGGAGTCGACGAGATTCACCTCGTCTACAACCGTTTTGTCAATCTCGTTTCGCAGGTCCCGACCGTGCTTCGCCTTTTGCCACTCGAAGTGGTGGAAGCGGATGACGATGCGCCCATCCCGACCGGTGCCGACATTTTGCCCCTGTACGAGTTCGAACCGGACGGGTTGAGCGTGCTCAATGCACTTCTGCCCGTTTATGTCGAAAACCGCGTGTTTGCGGCGATGCTGTCCTCGGCGTCGGCAGAACACGCTGCGCGTCAAAAGGCGATGAAGAGCGCGACGGACAACGCCGACAAGCTCATCCAGAACTACACCCGGCTCGCGAACAACGCGCGTCAATCCGAAATCACCCAACAAATTTCCGAAATCGTGGGCGGCGCAGACGCCCTCGTTTCGAAAAAGTAACCACAGAACAGAAGGACGAGAACATGGCAGCCAAGACACAGACCGCGGTCGGACGTATCGCGCGAGTGACCGGACCCGTTGTTGACATCGAGTTCCCCCACGACTCCATTCCCCAGATCTATAACGCTCTCCAGACGACCTATACCTTGGATGGCGTCGAGATTGTGTTGACCCTCGAGGTCGCGCAACACCTCGGAGACGATCTCGTCCGCGCGATTGCCCTCAAGCCGACCGACGGACTCGTCCGCGGTCAGGAAGTGCGCGATACCGGCGAAGCCATTTCGGTACCTGTCGGAGACGTGACCAAGGGCAAGGTGTTCAACGTTCTCGGCGAGGTTCTGAACGGTGACGGCAAAAAGATTGAAATCAAAGAGCGTTGGCCTATCCACCGTAAGCCCCCGGCATTCGACCAACTTGAGTCGAAGACTCAGCTCTTCGAGACTGGCATCAAGGTCATCGACCTCCTCACGCCCTACGTCCAGGGTGGAAAGATTGGTTTGTTCGGTGGTGCCGGTGTCGGCAAGACCGTTCTGATCCAGGAAATGATTCAGCGCGTGGCACAAGACCACGGTGGTGTGTCGGTGTTCGCCGGAGTCGGTGAGCGCACCCGTGAAGGAAACGACCTCATCCACGAAATGGAAGAGGCGGGCGTCTTCGACAAGACCGCGCTCGTCTTCGGCCAAATGGACGAGCCGCCAGGAACGCGTCTTCGCGTCGCCCTGTCTGCTCTGACGATGGCGGAATATTTCCGTGACGTTCAAAAGCAGGATGTTCTTCTCTTCATCGACAACATCTTCCGATTCACCCAGGCTGGCTCCGAGGTTTCGACGCTTCTTGGTCGTATGCCCTCGGCTGTTGGTTACCAGCCCAACCTCGCGGACGAGATGGGTATCCTCCAGGAGCGCATTACCTCGACGCGCGGTCACTCGATTACGTCACTGCAGGCCATCTATGTCCCCGCGGATGACTACACCGACCCGGCTCCGGCAACGACCTTCGCCCACCTGGATGCGACCACGGAACTTTCTCGTGAAATCGCGTCCAAGGGTCTGTACCCCGCCGTTGACCCGCTCACCTCGACGAGTCGCATCCTCGACCCGCGCTACATCGGCGCAGACCACTACCGCGTCGCGACGACCGTAAAGCAGATTCTCCAAAAGAACAAGGAACTCCAGGAAATCATCGCGATTCTCGGTGTCGACGAGCTTTCGGAAGAAGACAAGATCACCGTGTCGCGCGCTCGTCGCATTCAGCAGTTCCTGTCCCAGAACACCTACATGGCGAAGAAGTTCACCGGTGTTGAGGGCTCGACGGTTCCGCTCAAAGACACCATCGAGTCGTTCGATGCAATCGCAAAGGGTGAATTTGACCACGTCGCCGAGCAGGCGTTCTTCAATGTCGGTTCCATCTCTGATGTCGAAGAGAAGTGGGCTCAGATCCAGAAGGACAACGGCTAACCATGGCCACTCTCACGGTTCGTGTTGTCGCCGCAGACCGAGAGGTCTGGGCGGGCGAGGCGAGCATGCTCGTTGCTCGCACCGTCGAAGGTGAACTGGGTATTTTGCCCGGACACGAGCCTTTCCTCGGCGTATTGGCCGAGGGCGATGTCCGTATCCACACTGACACGGGAATCATCTTGGCGAAGGCCGACCGGGGTTTTCTCTCGGTCGAAAACAACACGGTGATGGTTGTCGCCAGCCAGGCGGAACTGGTCGCTTAAGTGCGAATCCTGCTTCCCCCGTCCGAAACAAAACTCAAGGGTGGGCGTCCCAATGCGGGTTTGCCCACCCTCAAATTTTCCAGCCAAGACCCCGGTCGATCCGACCTCATGGCTGCGCTGGAGTCCTGGTGTCGTGATTCGCCAGAGGCTGCGGCGAAAGCGCTTAAATTGGGCCCAAAGTCAATCGACGAATTGGCAAACAATGTCTTTCGGGACGCAGAACTCATGCCGGCAATCGATCGCTATACCGGGGTGCTGTATTCCGCGACGGGAGTTGCGGATTGGACACCTAACCAACGCGACTGGGCGGCGGCTCATGTGTTTATTCACTCGGCGCTTTTCGGAATCATTTCGTCGGCCGATCCAATTCCCGCCTATCGGCTGTCCTATGACACACGGTTGTCGGGACTTCCCCTCAAGGACTTCTGGTTGGATTCGCTCGGCAGCGCCATCACCGAAATGGCCGCGGGGGATTGGGTGCTCGACGCACGATCGGGCGG